>JASFPE010000498.1:0-4254 GCA_050116155.1 Desulfobacterales bacterium | reverse complement strand
CCTTTCGATTACAGCTCCGGTCTGGAGAACTTCTTTGGCCTCCTCAGCCAGCGAATCAACCCGAGCCATAATCACATCTTGTATGGTTGAAGGTATGGCAACAGTCTGGAAATTTTTAGCGATACAATAGGTGTTGCCCATCCTCTCTATGGCCTTAAGATCCTTGAGCGACTTAATGAGTTCTTCAATGAAAAAGGGCACCCCTTCTGTCTTTTCGAGAATAAACTCCTCAAGGCTGTTATCGATGTTCTCTGCACCTAAAAGGTGAGACACAATAGCGAGGCTTTCACGGTTAGATAGCCTGTTTAGGTTCACCTGGCTGTGATATGATCTCCCGCCCCAGGTGTGCACAAATTCAGGGCGATAGGTGAATATTAGAAGTATCCTTGCTCCCGAAATGGAATCAAGCAAATCTTTCAATGACTCCTCAGAACTTATGTCAATCCAGTGGAGATCCTCGATAGCTATAATCAGAGGTCGAATCTCCGTGCTTTTCAACACTGTCCGTTTCAATGCTTCAATGATCCGATCCTTCCTCGCCTCGGGGCTCATTGGGATCTTGTCGATACCACTGTCTGTGACCGCTAAAAGTTCTAAAAGATAAGGAATGGTTGAGGCTTCATCAACCCTCAATATTTTCAGGCCCTTTTCAACCTTTTCCCGTATTTCGAAATCCCCATCGCCCCCTTGTATGTCGAAGGTGGACTTCAGGATGTCAATCATCGGATGATAGGATACACCACGGCTGTATGAGAGGCATTTGCCCTCAAGGAATGTCACATCTTCGTTAGATACGGCCTTTCTGAACTCGTATAAGAGCCTGGATTTGCCGATCCCGGCCTCGGCCATTACAGAAACGGCTTGACCTCTGCCCTCTTTGACCCTCTCGAAGCCATCCAACAAAAGCTCCAGCTCTCGTTCTTTTCCCACAAAGGGTGTCAGACCCCTTTCAGCACTCACGTCAAATCTGGTCCTTCTGGAGCTCGGAGCAATTACACGGTAGACCTTGACTGGCTCTTCCTTGCCCTTAACCTCCTTTTCACCCAACGCTTCAAACCGAAAGAGTCCCTCAGTCAATCTAAATGTGTTCTCTGTGACATATGTCGAGCCTGGCAGTGCTAGTCCCTGCACCCTGGAAGCTATATTCACCGTATCCCCCACAGCTTTGAACTCCACACGTAGATCATTACCCAAAGTACCCACAACTACGGGGCCCGTATGTATTCCAATCCGCATTTTGATGGGCCGTAAGCTTTTTTCTCGTTTTATTTGATCGCTGAACCGGCTCATCTCGCGATGGATAGCATAGGCAGAGCGAATTGACCTCTGGGGGGCGTCCTCAAGAGCAATTGGAGCACCGAAAAGAGCCAAAATTCCATCACCGGTCATCTCATTAACCGTACCCTCATAGTCATGGACTTTGTGAATCAGGATCTCGTAAACTTGATCCATAATAGAGTAAGCCTCCTCAGGTCCCAGTTTCTCGGACAGTGAGGTAAACCCCGCCATGTCACAGAACATTACGGTGGCCTGCTTCCGTTCTCCTTCAATTCTGTCTCTCTGAGATAGGATCTTCTCAGTAAGACCTTTCGGAAGGTATTTTTGAATCTTGGTCAATTTTTCAGCAAAGGATAAATCTTTAACAGATTTTTCAGCTGGAACATCTAACTTGTGGCCGCATTCGCCACAAAATTTAAAGCTAGGAGGGCTTGATGAATTGCAACTTGGGCAAAGTCTTTCTAACTTAGCACCACATTCACCACAAAACTTGATTCCTTCGGGGTTCTCAAACTGACACTTTGGGCATTGCATATAGTGCACCCCATTAAAAGTTTAAGCAGTTTGAATGGTGGCAAGGCAGCTCAGGACGGTGGAATTGAAATATCCTAAATATGGCTTTGTGTCAAATTGGTGGGAATACTATATGTTGTGGTTGGGGCCTGAAATGTTTATTGCAGATATCCCTTGGCAAAACCCAAATATCACCCAACTTGCGATTAATTGAGAATAACCACGGTCAGAGTGAAGTTGTGATATCAAAAAAGATTGTACAAAATTTGACACGATTCAAAAATTGGATTTTTCCGACACCCCAATTTTTCAAAATTACATGTTTCAAATTGATATCGCAAGTTATATTAGAAAATGATACGATATGATCTAAAAAATGGGTTCTCGATTTGAAGATTCACATTTAAATTATATTTGATGCCTTTTAATAGGGAAAAAAAGTAGGAAAATTTAGATCGTATGGCAAAAAAGATGAAAGTTCCGGAAAAATTGCAAGTATGGATTGATGCTCGTAAAAAATACCATCTTTCTCATGCCCATATTCAGATGGCAAGAGAGCTGGGATTAAATCCGCGTAAATTAGGAAAAATTGCTAATCATCGGCAAGAGCCCTGGAAAGCACCATTGCCAGTTTTCATTGAAGATATCTATTTCAAAAGGTTTAAAAAGAGGAGACCCGATAATATCAAGAGTATTGAGAAAAGCTTTAAAGACAGGCTGAAATCGAAAGAAAAACGCAGAATCAAAAAACAGCTCAATAAAGAAAAATTAGAGGCAAAGATTAACGATCACGATTAATATGATACTTTCCACTTTGACAATACGTTTTCAACTGACTCCCTAACATGTTCCCGTGCTTCCCACCGGTCATAACCTTTTGCTAAAAGTTCGTCATAATTCGTTTCATTATGACGAATGTGGGCAATGACCGAAAGCCGAATCGCTTCTTCATCAAGATTTTTTGCCGCTGCAGAGCGACCGATGCGGCCACTAAATTTAAGGCAAGCATGTTCGGCGACTTCCACCTCTGATCCAGAAGGGCATCCAGGATAGAATTCTCGTATACGGGCTGCAAATCGCTTGACATAATCGCGGTCTAGTTCAGCTCGCCGCATTGCTTCTCGTTCTCTTCGCAGTGCCCTGGCCTTGCTATCAGCTAAGCACTCTTGTTCTGCTTGTTCCAAGGCCCTGGATTCAACTAACAAGCCTTGCCTTTCATAACGCTTTCGAGCACCGCTCCATTTCAATACAATAGCAGACAGGGTCGAGTGCTTTCGAGCTCGTCTGGTGAGGGCCGCATCACCTGATGGTAGGAAGATAAGATGATCCAGGTCCGCACATGGCAGACATAGGGCCCCCTTGTCTTTAACCAGCATTATCCAAGCTTTACGACCAAGGTTCTCGCCGCATTCATCGCAAGTAGACTCTCTGGTTGAAATGAACACTTTTAGGTCAGCCGTTTGTTTCATATCACTTACTCAGTTGAATCAGAAAGCCAAGCAAATGCTTCGCAACATTTGTAACTTTGAATAATAAAAATTCAATAAAACCGATACCAGATAATATAGCAAATGATTGATAAGATGTATTCCTTTTTTACCTCGAACAGAGAAACACCAGAAAATTCAAAAAGAGCATACCACTACATATAGTGTTCGGCTAATATGGAGCTGAATTATGTATTCGTATCAGCAACCTAAATTTATTTGGACGATTGGTTTTGTTAGATGGCGCGCCTGCATCAAATATCTGGAATATTTGGAGATTGGCTAATCAAATCCGAAAATTTGCTAGGCTGCTGCAATGTAACTTTCTGAGTGAAATATTAAATTGTCTTTTAGAATTTATCCGTAAAAATCGTCCTCATCGTCCAAATTGTCCATTAGAAGGATTCATATGATAAGATTATGTTGAAGTGAAGAGTAGGCTAGGGGGTAATATTCGATTGAATTGTGCCCAAATTGTGCCCGTCAAGATCAAATATTTCCAAATGGTTCCAAACGAAACCAAAAGTAAGTTGAAAAAGTGGAATAGAATCAACTGATTGTAATTACAATATTTTTCGATTTTGAGAATCCTGCTCTTCGAATCCGTAGGCCGCAGGTTCGAATCCTGCCGGGCGTACCAATAATATTAGGGGGTTATATATTTTACTGTATAACCCCTTTTTGATTTTTTCTGATCTGCCCCACTATAGCCCCACAAAATTTTATATCAACCTTCTTACCCTTCATATTCATACCATCCCCAATTCCCTTTATTCGGCTGTTGACCAATCCAATTGCTGACCCACAAGATGTTGCCTGTTCTTTGAAATTCCCCGAAAAACCAACACCGGGGATATATCTCTCTTTTGGGTCAGAATGAAATAGTCGATTCTTGGGCCTCTGAAAGAGTTAATCCGGTAGTCCCTGATGGCGGTGGGTTTACAGATACGAGCCGTGATCCGATTAGGATAGTTTA
>JASFPE010000497.1:0-4254 GCA_050116155.1 Desulfobacterales bacterium | reverse complement strand
GGATACAGATGCAGCCTACCTTTCCGGAGAAATATGATAAACTAGCAAGACTTTTTGGTATGAGAACATTGTCGAGAAGAGAGTAACCTATCAAGTGCATGGATCGAAATAAAACCTGATGCTTTGATGGTCTCGATTACTCACATAGTTTAGTGACAGGCCTAAAGGGGGTAGGCGCAATCGCCGGGCACAGTGAATTCTCTTTGCATCTGACGCAGACCATTTACGTGGCTTGTGACCAAGCTAGCAGAGGACTTCGGGATAGGGATTCTTGAATACCTGAATTTTATGGATTGGTGGGCCAGGTAAGAGGATGTGCCGGGCGCCGCCACTGTTTATCAGCACAATAACATTTTGAATATGATTACCAAGATTATTGTCATCAAACGTTGAAAGGGGGCGGATCAGAAGATATGAACAGTTTGCGCGTTTTCCAGGAGTCGGCCAAAGAAATAAGGAAGCTGGTGCTGCTAAAAACTTTTCCCGTGGCGGTAAAATTGCTGGAGAAAGATGAGGATATTCCTGAGGGGGTAAAGCGCCCTGTGAGAGATTTGGGGCACCATCTGGCACTGTGCCAGGGGTTTTCAATGTCACGCCGCGAAGGGGCGTCGATCGCAATGCTAAAGGAGGATATGTGGTGCTTTCCGCCGGTTATCGGGTTCGGATTGGCGGAACCCCCTTCGTATTATCTGGAGGGGCATACTTTTTTCCCCTTCATGAATCAGAGCTTGGAAGCGGCCAAGCATCGGGCGAATGCATTCCCGCGTTTGAAAACGGGCAAGTACATCGGTATCCTCTCAGCACCACTCGAGGCAACCCAATTTGAGCCCGATTGGGTGATGATCTATTGTGATTCAGCGCAACTGAGGCTCCTGCTTTTAGCCAAGGTGTGGAAAGATGGACTAGGCGTTAAGACCGTGCTGACTGCCGGTGCTGCTTGTGTATGGGCGCTTGTGCCCGCGATCCTAAGCAGTGATTATCAAGTCGCCGTGCCATGTCTCGGTGATCAAAGAAGAGCGATGGCGCAAGATGACGAAATGATATTTACGATCCCCAGGAAAAACCTTGAGGATATTGTGTCTGGTCTAAAACAGCTTGATCGGCAAGGATCCGGTTTTCCGCAATTCGTAAGCCTCACACCCGAATATACCTTATTTGAAGATTATGTTAAGGTTGGTAAAATGATGGGCATGGAGTGGCTGAAGTAGTCGCCAACATGGGTTGGGGCCATGACATTGCCTGGTGGCTGAAGCCAAGGTCATTCAGTTGGGTTTTGCTATTTTATTTCAAATAAATTGCCGTCGTCGTCTTTAATGAAAGTGATGAAAGCATCGCCTTTGGGAACCTGAATAATCTCAATTTTCATCGACCGGCACGTTTCAAGAAACGATGCCAGATTCTCCACTTGAAGGCAGATGTGCGCGATTTTGTTTTTTTCGGCTCTGTATTTACTGTCGATAAATACTTCAAATACGATGTCATCAGCGGTATAGTTAATAATTTTAAGATCGGAATCGATGTTAAAAATCTGATTCACCAGCGCGGATGAAATTGTTTTTGACCCCACCTTTTGCAGGCCCAGAAGATCTGAATAGAACCGATCGCTTTTTGCTTCGGAACTGCTGACCAGTGCGACGTGTTTTAGCTGCATAAAGAACTCCTTCTGTTTGACCCTCATCCGCCGCACCTTGCTTTAATAGCAAGTGTAGGGCAGCCCTCTGCGACTGCCTAATGCAGGCCGGCATTGACCACCCTCCCCTCGATCCCCTCCCATCAGAGGCTGTGTCGTAATTCGTAAATCCACGCATTTGCTATTTTTTGTCATTCCGGGCTTGACCCGGAATCCAGTGCCTTTTCAGGCTATTACATCGCTGGATGCCGGATCGAGTCCGGCATGACAAGCAGAATTTGAGCGCCTTTTTGAATTACGACACAGCCTCTCAAGGGAGGGGAAGCGAAGAACTCATCAGCATCGCTGCGAGAATTAAAAGTCAGAGTCATCTGAGTTAGGATTACCTGGCCTCGCTTTTCAGGGTGTTATAAAGATCAAAGGCTTTTTGTGGGGTCTCGTTATTGTGCACCACCGCTCCGACGGCCTGAAGCATGGCAACCGGAGATTCGGACTGGAAGATATTGCGTCCCATGTCCACGCCGCTGGCTCCCTGCTGAACGGCATTGTAGGCCATGGTGAGCGCATCCAGTTCCGGTATCTTTTTCCCGCCGGCCATCACAATGGGCACCGGGCAGGATGAGGTCACGGTTTCAAAATCCTTTTCAATATAATAGGTTTTAATATAATGGGCGCCGAGCTCGGCACAAATTCGGCAGGCCAATCGGAAATAACGCGCATCGCGGGCCATTTCTTTGCCTACGGCGGTCACTGCCAGGGTCGGGATTCCGTAGCGGGTTCCGATATCTACCATGCGGGTCATGTTGATGATCGACTGTTTTTCGTATTCCCCGCCAATGAAGACCTGCACCGCCATGGCGCACACGTTCAGGCGCACGGATTCCTCGATATCTACGGCGATTTCTTCATTGGACAGCTCCGATAAGATGCTGGTGCCACCGGACACCCGCAGCACAATGGCTTTGTTGGTTGAGGCCGGTACAATACTTCTGAGTATCCCCCGGGTCAGCATCAGCGTGTCTGCATATGGGACCAGGGGTAAAATATTGATATCGATACGCTCCAGGCCGGTAGTGGGACCCTGAAAATAGCCGTGGTCGACGGCCAGCATCACGGTACGGCCGGATTCAGGATTAAAAATCCGGGCCAGTCTGTTTTTCATGCCCCAATCAAGGGCGTTGGATCCCTTCAAGAAAAACCCCTCCGTTTGCTGTGGTGTATCCAGATAATAATTTTTGGCCTCTTTCATTTCGTCCACGTCTGGCATGTTGTTCTCCTTTCTTGGTGCTTGTCTTTGCCGCATTGGCTATTAATTTAAATATTTTCGAATCATATCGTATTTCACATATGTTGCAGATGCTCGATGCGCGATGCTGGATACTCGATAACTTCAAAAAATTCGAAACTTGTCCGTTATCGAGAATCGAGCATTCAGTATCCAGGATCGTGTTTATCAGATGACCCGTTCGTTACCCCCATCGATGGGAATTTGTGCACCGGTTATTTTGGCAAATGCCGGGCCGACCAGAGCACAAACCAGATTGGCGACATCTTTGGCGCTCACCTCGGTTTTCAAAATATTTTTGGTTTTATATTCGTCGACACTAAGCCCGTAGTGTTTGGCCCGTTGCTCAAGGACTTCCGGCGTCCACAGGGCGGTATCATAAACCGCATCCGGGTGAATCGTATTGACGCGGATGCCGTATGGCCCCAATTCCATTGCGGCGATGCGGGCCATTTGCGTCAGTCCTGCTTTGGCCACGGAATAGGCCGCGGCACCGGGCCCGGGAGCCGGGACATTTTTGGAGGCGACAACCACGACTGCCGGATCGATGCCATGTTTCAAATAGGGAATGCATGCTTTCAACAAGCGTTGGTGGCTGGACAAATTGAGCTCCATGCTGCGATACCAGGCTTCTTCATCCATGTCTTCAATTTTTTGATTGGCCGTAAATAGGCCGGCATTGGAAATTAAGATGTCCAATCCCCCAAATTGACGAACCGTTGCTTCAATGGTTTTTTTCACATGTTTAATATCTGTAACATCACAGGTAATCCCGATGGCATCCTGGTCGTCTAAAATCAAGGTGCATTCCGGATTAACGTCCAGGCCGACGACCACCGCTCCCCGTTCTTTCAATGCCTCGGCACACGCCAGGCCGATTCCGCTGGCTGCCCCGGTCACCAGTGCGATTTTGCCCTCAAATTCCGGGCGGCCTTCTCGTTGTTCCAGCTTGGCCTGCTGCAATTCCCAATATTCCATTTCGAAAATATGTTTTTCAGAAAGCGGCTGCCATCCGCCGAGAGCCTCGCCGTATTGGATGGCCTCAATCGTATGGCGTACGATGTCGGATACGATCCGGGCTTCAGCGGCGCTTTTGCCAAAGGCAATGGTTCCAAAACGGGGCCAAACGGCCCACCGGGGGACCGGATCCAGCATGGCAAGCTGACCGTCTGTGTTGCGGTTGAAATACTCAATATACGCCGAGACATAATCATCTATGTTGTTTTTTGTATTGGCTCCCAGGATAACGGGCCGCGGCTTTGTTCGTATGATGTGATCTGCTGTAATGGGACCAAGGCTGGCAATGGGGGCGACATTGGCAAGCTTTGAAAAGCCACAG
>JASFPE010000496.1:0-4256 GCA_050116155.1 Desulfobacterales bacterium | reverse complement strand
TTTAAAATAGATAAAGCGTAGCGCCATCAATATTGGACGTTCAATGTTGGGCGTTTGATGTTCGATGTTCATTTTTTTAGTTAACCTTCGCTTAAAACTAACCAAGGGTAAAATTTCTTTTTCGACCCAACCGGCGGCGACTGCTGTAAGAGGCTGGGCTGAATCCTGAAACCTTAGCTGTAATCAATCAACCGGATCTTGCCCTTCTTCTTCTCGGCGATTCCCTTGGCAATGATCAAGCGTTTGCCGATTTCTTTGCCATCATTTAGCACGGTCGCATTTCGATGCGAGACCGCCTTGTTTATCTTTCTGGTCGAAGGATATCTGTATTTACAATACTGTTCCAGTCCGGGGTCTGTTCGATAAATCATCGCAAATTCAGCCTCTGCAGCTGTGTTCCCTTTAACATGAGATTCCAGCTTAGAGCGGAAACCCTCTATAATTCCAACGGCAAAATCCGATTTTCGGTGATGTCGAAGCTTTCTCGCGTCATTATAATCTGGCCATTGGGAATCAATATATTGCCGGATGACGTCATAGATATAGCTGGCGATTTCAACATTCTGAATGGTTCCGCTGATTTCCAGAACCCGTCCCATTTTTGCTTTGGCCAATACATAGGCGGAAACCCATATTCCACGTACAAAATAGAAATCCTGTAATAAATTGGCCAAAAAATACGCTTCTTTTGGATGACGTAACGCCGGTTGTCCCATGAACACGCTGATTATTTCTTTATCCTGCCGATCGTCCAGTTGGTCCACATTATATTTGGCAATCAACTCGTGGGCTTTTAGCATGGCCGCTTCGGCCTCATGCCGATTCTGGCTTTCCGCCAGTGCCATCAGCTTTTTGACCCGAATCATAATTTTGTCGTGCCGGTTGGAGGTCTTGCGCAACATACGGTCTTGAAGAGGTTGGTAATTTCTCGATGCCACCGGATCGATGCCAAGGATTGCACAGACGCGCTTGAAAGTGGATCCGTGAGATGTCTCAGCGAGTGCGGCCGGCATTTGTTGAGCGATTTGGTGGGCCATCTCATGCAACAAAACGTCGCGAATGGAATCCCAGGGATAATTGAGCACCAGATATCGACTCAGGCAAATTTCACGTTTTATTTGTGACCAGTTCCCCCATTGCGTCTTTAAATCCTTAATGGCAAAAAGTGGCCTGCGGACAAATTGACGTTCGGCCGGATCCAGGTTGCGCAAGGCGGTTTCCCATTCACAGGACATCCCGTGCAGAATGCGACGCTCCAGTTCCTGCCGCGCTTTCACTTTCGATGATTTGTAGATTTCTTTTCCCCTCAGATACGGCATAATTTTTCGGCGGCCTTTTCAAGGGTCTCGCTTTTTTTGGCAAAACAGAACCGCAATACGTTATGATCATCATTTTTATGATAAAGCGCAGATGGCGGAATGGCGGCAACACCTTGTTCGATGATGAGCTTTCTGGCAAATGCGATGTCCGGTTCGTTCGAAATTTGCGAATAATCCAGCATTTGATAGTAAGTTCCCTTGCAGGGTAGGGCAATAAACCTGGACTCGCGCATTAAGTTTAGAAATTTGTCGCGTTTTTGCTGATAAAAACGGGGCAGGTCCAGATACAGCTCTTTTCTCTGCATAAATTCGGCATAGGCCAGCTGGATGGGCGTGTTGGATGCAAATGTCAGGAATTGATGAATCTTTTGAAATTCGGTTGAAAGCAGTTTGGGTGCTAAACAGTAACCGATCTTCCACCCGGTGGTGTGATAGGTTTTACCAAAAGAACAAATGATAAAGCTTCTCTGTTTCAATTGCGGATATTTTGACACACTTTCGTGTTGCAACCCATCGAATATGATGTGTTCGTAAGCTTCATCGCTGACGATAAATATGCCAGTATCTTTAACGATATCTGAAAGATTGGTAATATCCTCTCTTGAAAGAACAGCCCCCGTGGGATTATGCGGATAATTTAAAATGATGAGCCTTGTCTTATTGTTGATCGCTTTTTTGACTTCATTCCAGTCAACGTGGTAATCGGGAAATTTCAATTGAATATAAATCGGGACGCCGCCGTTTAATCTGACGATTGGATCATAGGCATCATATGCCGGTTCGAATATGATGACTTCATCATTTTTTTGGACGACCGCGGAAATCGCCGCAAAAACCGCTTCGGTAGCACCGGATGTGACGGTAATCTCAGTGGCCGGATCATAACGGGCGTCATACATATCGCAAACTTTTTCAGCGATTCGATCCCGCAGGCGCACGACACCCTGCATGGGTGCATACTGATTGTACCCTTCTCTCATATACTTTTCCACCAGGGAAATAAGATCGGGATGGGTGTCGAAGTCTGGAAAACCCTGGGATAGATTAATCGCTCCGTGTTCATTGGCCAGCTGGGTCATCACCGAAAAAATGGTGACTTCGAGTTTGGGCAATTTAGATTGAAATTCCATGTCGAAAGCCTCCAGATGATAATAAGAAAGCATGAGGTGTGGATTTTTGAATGAGACAATAGGCCAATGGCCATTGGGTGTCAAGATCGTTTAAGAGTGCAAGCGGGGCGGCAAATGATCTTGCGATCACTTTTTTATTCTGGATTGTCGATGTTGAGCTCAATTTCCACCCGGCGGTTTGATCTTCTTCCAGCCTCGGTGGCATTGGTAGCGATGGGATCTTCGGGTCCAAGCCCGACGGCGTTTATGTGTGATGGGCGAACCCCTTTGCCCACCAGATAACTTTTAATCGTATTTGCCCTGAATTGGGATACGCTGACATTATAGCTCCGGCTGCCCGATGAATCCGTATATCCTTTCACACTGACTTTTGACTCCGGGTTATGGATCATGAATTCTGCAATTCGATCGAGGGCTTCAAACGCCTCGTCTGGCAGATCGTTAGAATTATGCTTAAAATAAATAAGCATCTTGCGATCCGGAAAAGGCCTGACACCTTGTTTCTTAGCCAGCTCTGTTTTCTGATCGGATTGGACAGCGGTTGGGGATGCTTGTATTTTTTTGGCATCATCGGATTTTTCAACAGATACTTTTTCAGCAGACTGAGCTTTCTTTTCTTCTTCTTTTATTTCTGCTGTTTTCGGTGTCACTCCGGGGACGAATGATTCTTTTTCTCTCAACGCGGGAGAATCATATTTTTGAGGTGCGATATCATCCATACCCCAGCGTGGCGAATCGGTGATGTTCAGATTATAAAAAAAGTAAGCCCCAAATATGGCTATAATAAGAAGTAGAATCATTAAAAGCGCTTTTTTAGTAACGGGTTGCTCCTGCGGCGACTTGGATGGCGTTACAATGACATTTTTAGTGGCCGAGTCAGGCTGGTAAGCGCTCTCTTTTTTGGTTTCAATGGGTATGCGTAATTCGCGTTCACACTCTTTAATGATATTGACGTCAATGGTTTTTACACCGGATGCATATCCGGTCAACAGCGCATGATCACAAATGATATTAATCAATCGCGGGTATCCTTGAGAAAAAGCATAGATTTCTTGAACGGCTTTCTGCTGGAAGATATCTAAATTGGTTCCCGCGATTTTGAGGCGGTGTTTAATGTAGTGCCAGGTCTCGTTTTGAGATAAGGGTTCAATATGATAGGTGACGGTCATGCGTTGACGAATAGCTCTATTTTTCTCCTCCATCAGCATGTCGTTGAATTCGGTTTGACCGACAAAAAAAATGTTAATCAGCTTACGATTATTCATTTCAATGTTTGACAGCAGCCGAATTTGTTCAAGCAATTCATTGTTGAGCCTTTGGGCTTCATCGACGATCAGTAGAACTTTTTTATCGGCTGCATAAGCACTGTGCAGGAAGTGTTTTAGATGGATTAAGAAGGCCCCCTTGCTATCAAATTTTCGATTCATATTAAATTCTTCGGCAAGGATATTAAAAAAGTCCAGGCTCTCCAGGCCCGGATCTGGGACGGTCGCAACGATCGCCGCTACGTCGATGATTTTAACCAAAGCATTTACCAGTGCAGTCTTGCCCGTACCGATATCACCGGTGAGCATAAGAAAGCCTTTGTTTTCTAGTATTCCGTATTTTAAGGTGGCCAGGGCTTCCTTGTGCTTTTCGCCGAGCCAAAGAAATTTCGGATCGGTGGTAATCTGAAATGGTTTCGAATTTAAATTATAAAATGTCCGATACATAAATTGCCTGATGTCGTTGAGTTAACAAACACCCAGCCCTTATGGGAAATACCGACATGGCCGCTATACCTAAAATAAAATGGTATCCCGCCTGC
>JASFPE010000495.1:0-4259 GCA_050116155.1 Desulfobacterales bacterium | reverse complement strand
CATTTCGATTACCTTGATATGCCTGGTGAAGAAACTGTTTGAAATGGATCAAAAAATCCCCTTTGGTATCAAATTGGCGATCCATCCCAAATTCCTCGGATAAAAAATTGAAAAAGTCGAGGCTGCTCAAACCCGGATCCGGGACGGTGGCCACCAGAGCGGCAACATCGATTTTTTTCACCAGGGCGTTGATCAGGGCTGTTTTGCCGGTTCCGATGTCGCCGGTGAGCAGCAAAAATCCCCGATTATCCAGAATTCCGTATTTCAAAACAGCCAGAGCCTCATTGTGATTTTCGCTATACCACAAAAATCTCGGATCGGGGCTGATGCTAAAGGGTTTTTGGCGCAAATTGTAATGATTGAGGTACATATTACATAATTCTTCGTACTAGTTAAAATTTAAGCCTCTGGGCTGGATAATTCACAGGTTCGAGACCTCCGATTAAAAGGACGCACACATCTATTTCTAAGGTCAGATACATTATCCTGCTCTGTGCATATCTGTCAATATAGGAAACGATTTGTTGTAGGGCGGGCCTCCGTGCCCGCCCCGCTCACAGAGGAATCGGCTCAGAGGACGACTTTGTGTTTAGAAATAATTTTGCAATAAGAAAGATCTAAAAAAATTGCCAGCCGGAAATATACATACTTGAAGTTGATGCATATACACTCTTCGGGAGTATCCCGCGGCGCAGCAGTAAACGACTTATGCCATGCAAAAAACATGCGCTATTTGGCGCTTTTTTAAATATAGTAAGATATTAGGTGGTTAGTGAATCAGTTCGCCACTCCACACATGGTTTTGTGAAATCAGGTAAATAATTTTTGTGAAAAAAAATACATAATCATCATTGCATATAAGACACGCCACTAGACCAGTCGGGCAACATCTTCAGCGACCTCCGGATAATTTTCAAGAAGGCGCCGATCATGACCCGGAAACAGCAAGTCCGGGGAAGATGCCCGTGCGCGCAGCTTATCATAGGTTTTCATCCATCCCACCAGGTCAACGATAAGAGCGCTGGGCCAATCCTCACGGTAATTACGAAAGACATGCGCGCAGTCGGAACCCAGAATGGCGGTGCCCTTTGCCGTGTCGACGGCCACCGCCTGCAGGCCCACCGTGTGGCCCGGGGCAAGCAGGCATTGGATGCCGGGAATCACTTCCTGATCACCTTTGAGGAGGGAAAGACGGTTCGTACCTTCGAGGGCAGCCAGATAGGCGTTGGCGTCCGCATCTGAAACCTCCTTGAAGGGCGGTCGGGTCGCAACCGGATCCGTCACCCAGAATCGATATTCATCTTCTTGAACGTAGAAGGTGGCCTGGGGGAAAAGGCTGACGCCGTTGGCGTGATCAAAATGCATATGGGTGACAATGACATGGCGAACTTCAGCGGCCTTGACGTCAATGCGTGAAAGGACTTCGTCAGGGGATACATAACCGTCGAGTTGTCTTTGTTTGGCCAGTTTGAGAGTAAGCCCGGCATCGACAACCACCGTTTCTCCGGCACCTTTGATACAAAAGATATAATAATTTATCGTTTCAGTCTTATCCCAATCCCGATACCACATCAGGTGGGCGCCGGTTCTAACAAGCGGACCGGCATATTTCAGGGCATAAATCTCAAAATCTGACATAACCATCTCCTTTTGCTTCTATCTATACCATCTTAAATGCGCCAGGCTTCATTGAGGTATCAGTATCAACATCAAAAAGTCAAGGAAGTTGTAAATGGGAATTAGATCATTTAAGCGCTCATGGCTTTACTGATCATTGCTTATTAAACCGCAATCACCACAGAGGTTAGAATCCTGATTTTATCGCATAAAACTTGACTGAAAATTGACCGACATGATATTTAAACGACCACAATTGTCTTTTTCTTAACCCTTGATAAAGAGGGCCACATGAATAGAAGGAAAAACCCCGTTTTTATTTTAAACCCATTAGATGAAAGGGGGTTGTTATGGAAAAGGATTTTCACTTTTATTTAATCTATGCTTTGGCCGAAACTGCAGGATTTGCCGACGACAAGGCTTATACGATTGCCTATGCTTCTCAATTTGTCGATGATAACAACGAGAAACAATATCCCAAAAAGGACGGACAGCCGAAATTCCCGTCAGCCATAAAACTGAATGGCAGCTACTTTCGACCCATTATGACCCAATCCATGTCCGTAAAATCTTTGGTCTATGAAGTTCAAAAATATGTTTATGTCCCTTTCCATTTCATCCCGGGTGATTCGAACCAGCCGATTGATGGAAAGATCAACAAATACGCTACCACACCAAATTGCAGCAACGCTCAAAGACTTTTAAAAGCCGCCATCAAGAGTGAAGATCTATATCGCCTGGGCATCGCCCTGCACTCCTATGCGGATACCTGGTCCCATCAAAACTTTACTGGCTATGAAGAAGATTGGAACTCCGTGTTTGTATGGCACAGCCCCTACCGGGCAATCGTTCCCAATATCGCCCATGCGGATGCGGGCCATGATCCCGATGAAATATCGACGGTCTGGAAAGATTACCGGCTGCCGAAACCAGAGCGCAAGATTGTGAATCGGGTAAGAGCAATGGATGCCTGCAAGCACATATATCAGGCCTTGAGAAGGGCAACCAAAGGAGAGCGTTACTGGAGTGATGTGAAGAACGCTTTTAGGAAAATCATCAACGTCGAAGATTACGACGACCGTATCGATGAGATCCGGACATATGTAAATAAGCCCGATCTCTACTATAAGCTTGATACCTGGTTGAAAGAGGCCATCAAGATCGACGGGGAGAAAGTCCAAGCCACTGAAAACTTTGAGAACACCCACTGGTATAGGTTCCAGCAAGCTGCCAAGGCAAACCTGGCTTTTGTGGTAAATATCTTAAAAAATTACTGATTGAGCTTTAACTTTCCTATCATAAATGGGAATCGAACAGGGATTTTAGTATTCCCCCTTTTCTAAAGGGGGATCAAAGAGGCTCAGTAGTCCCCCTTTTTTAAAGGGGGATCCAAGGGGGATTTTCAATACTATCAAGTTTATTGGATTTATAAAATGAGCGCGATTCACTCTGCAGGTTTTCGGCGGGGAACCTTCCAAAATCCCCACTCCGCTTTTTCTCCGCTGGAGCTTTTGATAGCACCGCCACCTCCCTGATTGATCTTGCCGCTGTAACTGAATGCCATAGCTACGGTATCTTCATACAAATCCAGACGACGGTTAAAGGACATTTTGCCAAATGATTCAATCGACCGGCGACTGCCAAAGGTCCGAATTCCTCTGGTATCTTGAACAATGCCATTGGTCTCCAGAAGCTGAATCTCAAGCGCCAGGTGGTCCAAGGTACCCATGATTTTTAAATAGTCTGCCAGATTAACAACACCGGAGATCAGCAAGCTTTGCGCTTCTTGCCGATACTCGTATTCAATGGACAGGTCCCTTGTCTGCCAGCTTCCTTTATGCGGACCACCTGCCTGCAGAGATATCCGATCTTGTTCCTCAACCCATGAACCCCGGTAACTTAATGGCTTGCCGCCACAGGCAAATAAGAAAGTTATTAGCACTAACAGCATAAACAATTTGAATACAATCGGAATTTTGTTTTTAGATTTCATGTCATCCTCCTCAATAGTGTTTTATCCGTTGAGGTCGGCATGATTCAGATGAATAAAATAAGGACAATAATGCAGGTACATATTCTTTTTATAAATAGTTGCTATCAGCTCCGAGCATCACCACGGTTCCGCTGTTTGGAATTTAATCTGAGAAGCTAAATAACGAATTTATCAGAAATTAGAGGGGTCACATGAAGCAGAGGGATTAGATTTTCGCTGTCGATTATTATAATGTCTTTTGTATTTTTTTCAACGTTTCTTTTCAGAACTTCTTATTTCCAATTCAAATCTTGACTTGACACCAATAAAGGCGAGTGGCGTAACTGGTAAGTATCATAAATTATTTAATTTTTTAATTTGATAGTTGTATAAACAATAGAGACAAAATAGGTAAGAGAAATAATTACCTGTCACATTTAGCCACAAATTTTAAAGGAACCCCATGCGTTTTTGCATCGGGTTTTCAATTTATATAAATGAAGTTGCGATTTCATCAGCACATCCAACAAATTTTCCGGCCTTGAAGATTTCACATTCAGGCACGAAGTTTATCAAAAAAATTGGACAAAAAAAGAATGGATTTCTGATTATGCTATCTGAACTTTCAATCGCCATCAAATATGATCAATTCCTGAACTATTACAAATTT
>JASFPE010000494.1:0-4262 GCA_050116155.1 Desulfobacterales bacterium | reverse complement strand
TAGCTTCCAGAACCCTTGCTTCCTGTTGATTGGAGCTGCCGGTCAGAACACTAAGGGACACATCTTCGCCAAAAGCTGAGACATGATCAAGTATTTGGCGGCTTTCTTCATCCAGTGCAGAGATTTTCTCAGAGACGATCTCCTCGATTGAGGTCGGCAAATCCGTATCCTCAAAAGGCTCAACGATCCAATGGTGTCCGACCAGGGAGATTTTGTGTTCTTGAACAAGTTTTCGTAAAATTTCAGAAAGAAACAGGGGGTTTCCTTGACTAATTTGAGAAAGGCGTTTTTCAAAATTTTCGGGCAAACTGGCAGTCGGAAATATCGTGCGAATGTGTTTGGCAACATCGGCTTCGGACAACGGAGTCAACTCGAGTTTTTGGACGTCAAGTTCATCGCGATAGGTTGCACAAAAGCGCTGCAATGGAATTTTGGTTTCAGCATCCCGGCCTTTGTTGATAATGGTCGACGCGCCACAAATGAATATGGCGGCTTTCAATTGCCGCATCAATTGGCGAAACAAAAGCAGCGTTGCTTCATCGGCAAATTCGATATCATCTATAAATAAAATGATCGGGCGCTCACCAACCAGCTTTTGAAAGAAGGCGTGCAGAGCCGTAAAAATAAACTGTCGATGAGAGCTCTGGCCTAAATCCTTGGGCAGCATAAATTTTGAACCCAACTGGGGGATGATCTGAGCAAGGTAAGCACGCTCCACTGGAATAAGGCTATCGATGGCCGAGGCGCCTTTCTCTGGGTGCTGTTTTAAAAGCTCAACCAGAATTCGGGTAAATAAATAATAGGGACGAAACATTTCTTGAGGATCGCCGTTAACTTTAATACGCCAGATATTAATGCGTGCCAAATTGCGGCGAATCGTTTCAAGAAATTCGCTTTTACCGATTCCCGCCGGGCCTTCGGCAATTAGAAACTGATTTTTGTGTCGGCTAAATTTATTCAACGCCTCGGTGACTCTTGCAAGCTGCTGGCCCCGGCCCACCAATTTGACGTCATCCAGTTGGTTGATGGCCGTTTTAGCAAACACCGCCTCCTGGATGACTTCTCCGGCATTTACCAGGCAATTGCGTCCGATTCTTTTCGCATAGTAAAGCGCGATATCGGCTTTTTGAATCAACTCCTTGCTGGATTGGGCATCTTCGGGAGCCGATGCGACACCGATACTAACCGTAATATTTAAATCTGTATCGCAGCCCTCCGGTCGCAAGGTATCGGAACGAACCTTTTCAATGAGGCGCTTGCCGACCTGGATTGCAGTTTGCCGATCATGACGCATCAAAAGCATCATAAACTCATCACCGGCATAACGAACCGGCATGCCGACATCCCCGGCGACATCTTGCAGCAAGTTAGCAATCCAAACCAAGACCTGGTCACCCACCTGATGACCATAGGTGTCGTTGACCTGTTTAAAATAGTCCACATCCATCATAATCAGGGACACGGGATCATCCCTTAGATTTGTCCAGGATACTTTATGCTGGAAATAATGGAGCAGAAATCGGCGGTTATAAATGTTGGTCAACTCGTCTTCAAAAATGAGCCGCGATGGGTCTTTGCCGGCAAATTCCAGAAAATTGACGAGTTCTTGGTGTATCATGGCAAAGATAGGATTCCTTAATCCCACCGTGAGCGCTTAGGCGTCAACTTAAGAACCGAGATTATTAACGCTCATGCACCGTGGCGAGAGCTTTTAGCGAGAAAGGCGGTTTTGGAGCCACTGTTAATATTTTGATTCAGAATCGTCGATTTTGCAAGTAAAATGTGGAAATAATAGGAAATATTTAGATAGACATTGGCTGGGGGAATTGAAAATCATGGATCTGGCTGAAAAATTTAGGCCCTGCCGTCCTCTTGGGTCGGGACGCTCTTGTAACGCTGATAGTATTCGAGGACTTTTTCGATGTATACCTGGGTGGATTTGAAAGGGGGTACACCTTGATATTCTTTTACCTTGCGGGTTCCGGCGTTGTAAGCTGCCAAAGCCAGCGTCACATCACCATGAAACTCCTTCAGAAGCTTTTTGAAATATAAGACGCCACCCGTAATGTTGAGCTCCGGATTTAAAGGATCTTTGATGCCGAGGGACTTTGCTGTATTGGGCATCAGTTGCATCAAACCAATCGCACCCCTTTTGGATACCGCATTGGGATTAAAACTGGATTCGGCCATAATAATGGCCTGCACCATGGCAGGATCGACGCGATGGCGATGCGCTATTCGAAAAATGGTGGGCCGCAACATGTGCTCTGTTTTTTTGCCACTCACCGTCGGTATTTTTTCCACTGTCGCTTTGCTGTTCTGCGATTTTCGGTGTCGCTCAGCCGCCACTACAGGTACCCTGCCAGAGGCAATCGGAGATATTTCCTCCCAACCCATTTCATCCAAATCAAAAGACTTGAACGCGGTGATCATGATCGGCTCAGCAACAGATACGGTTCTGGATATAAACGGTGGGAGGAGTTTATGGTATTTGGAAGTGGACAGATTGGTCTCGGGCTCAAGTGGATTAAAGCATACCAGTATTCCGACCAGTATTCCGGTCATCGAAACCCATAACCCAAGTCCCCTTAGGCAGTCATTTTGTGGTGCAAACTCATCCATAGTTTACTTATTATATTGATATTTTAGGCGAATCGGCTTGATAACAGACAATCAAAACAAGGCGGAATATAAGTCTGAATAACAATCTGTCAAGCAGGATAAAACCACAAGATATGGTATAATTGAAAGAATTGGCCTACTATAAATTGTTTTAGCATGATTGTCAAAACATTTTTCTTAAGGTTCAAGGATTCAAAAGTTCAGGGTTCAGGGTTCAGGGTTTTTCGATTTTGGAATGCGGATTACGAAATTAAAGAAAGGTTTCAGGTGTCGGGTGTCAGGTGTCAGTAAAACACCGGCATAGGGCATGGCGCATGGCGCATAGGGTTAAAGAATAAAAAACAATGTGGGTCTTGATGTTTTCAACACCATGCGCTATGCGCTATGCTTAACCAGTGACCAGAGGCCAGTGATCAGCTGACACCTGAAACCTGACACCTGAAACCAGAATAATATTAAATATCAGAGGGTTATACGCGAGAATGAAGTCGGTGGGACAAAGATATGGTCAAGCCCACGGCACTTAGGCCGGTGCGATGCCTTCTGCGCTGATTCCGCTAACATAATGCGTGGAATCATTTAAAAAACTCAAGAATATGACGATAAACGCGATCGATGCCTGAATCATCAACGCCTTATTCTGGTACAACTGGTCGAGTTTTTGATTCAGGGTTTTTTTGGACGAATGCGCAAAATAAGTCGAAAACAATCCATCCAACAACTGTTGGCCGTCGGGCTTGGTCACCAGATTGCTTCTGCCACTATAACAGTAATTCATGGCCTGGAGCACCAGATCGCGTTGCTCGGTTAGGTCTTTGCAATGATAGCTCATCAGATGTATCAGTGTTCGCTGGGCCTCTTTGAGACTTGCATCACAGACGGCATCAAAAAGAATGTGTAATGTTTCGTTTTCTAGATTTGCGGAATTTTGCCGGATTAATGAGAGCAAAACGGTGTTTTTAAAAAGTTGGTAGAGTCGCCGGGCCCCATTGAGTATGGGAGGTGGCGGGTGTTCATCGTCGGGTACATAACCTTTGTACTTGTTGACAAACATTAATTGAAATATATTTCTAAAAAAATCGATTCCCAGAATTGGATCTTCAAGTTCGATACGCATATCAAGGGTATTGTCCAATCGATCGGCCAATTTTATCTGGACAAGCTCAGATTTACCCTGTATGTTATCCAGCAGACGGCCAATATACTGATAATATGTCTCCTTTCGAACGCGTGTCAGACAAAGCAAATTGTTTACCAATTCGGCTTCATCATCAGGTACCAAGCGCTGCAACAGATTATCCAATCTGGTTTCCATATTCTTCCATTTGTGGGTTTCAAAATTAACTGCTTTAATGTCTTCGAGAATATCATGAAACAAGGTGCTCAGCAGTACAACCAGGGTTAAACTGTCAACGCTGCGGGCCAATATCGCGGTGGCACGCAAAGGGTGCAAGACCGCCAGAGGGCCAAGGCGTCTTCGTTTCTGGCTGTAAGCCTCAAACAGATAGCCAAGCGCTTCCATTAAAATAACCTTCTTTTCACGATCTTTGGTACCATCCCGATCCAGACGTTTACCGCCAATGAGATACATCATTACATTGTAGCGATTTAACGATGCGGCACTCAAATTATAATTCAAG
>JASFPE010000493.1:0-4275 GCA_050116155.1 Desulfobacterales bacterium | reverse complement strand
CCCGGCAATGTCCTGCTGGCAGGTGTTGCGGCTTTCCTCGGAGTCCTTCAATTTTAACTCTAATTCTTGAACATGTTTATTTTTTTGTTCGAGTTTGGCCTGCGTATCGGAAAGGGTGGCTTCAATTTCTTCATACTTTTCTTTGGAGACACATGCTGACACCAGAAGACAAGCCAAACATAAACCGAAAAAAAATATTTTGTTATGCATAATAATTCTCCTTCAATATACGTTCGGGTAAAGATTCGGATTTTACTGCAAAATAAGTTCCAGTTGAATCTCTTCCTGGCTAATGTTTCCTGCCTGTCGTTTATAAAGGGCCACATGTCTTTTGAATACATCCAGCCTGTCTTTCAAACTCCTGCTGAAACCCTGCTCGAGGCTCAATTCCTGTGAGATAAGGTTGATTTGACTTTCGAAAAGTTCCTCAGGATATCGCTGGATTTCCCGGATTCGGTTAAGGTAAAATTTTCCGAAATGGTCCATGGCGGAATCAAGCAGGCGCACCGTCTCTTTTGCCTTGGTGATTCCGCTCTCCAATGAATCAAGGATTGACTGGGAGACGGTCTCGTCTCTCATCTTCTCAAGTTTGCTGAGTTCATTGATGACGACCTTTCGCCGGATAGCATAATTTTGCATGGACTCAGCCGTAAAAAGCGCGCTGCGGATGATGCCCTTCACCGTTTCAGATTCCTGCTCTTTAAGTAAAATGCTGTTTTGCCGGAGCACTTCGCGCAGGAAAAGCAGATTCTTTTTTTCGGTCTCATCCTTAGATTTGGCCACAAATCGTTCAAGCTCGGCAATGGGATCCTTGCTTTGATCTATTTCGATCTTTGACCCCGATAATTTTGGAGATGCCCGATTGGATTTTTGTTGAACACCTAAATTGGCCCACTCCAGATCGAGCTTTTCTTTGCGGTCCTGGGGCGTTAGAATGCCGGAAAGCACCACGCGGAAGCCGACATCACTGCTGCGAAAAGCGCCATCACCGAGGAAAAATGGCTGTTCTTCGCGTCTTCCGGGCATGATCTCAACGAGACTCTTGCGGAAGCTGCCGCCTTTGATGACAAATCCACCGGCAGCACCATGCAGCCGAAATCCCACCGAAAAATGAAACGGATCCAGCACCATTTCGGCAGCATTTCCCGCGGTGTCGAAAAGTCCTAAGGGATTTGCACATTTTGATCCGATCCAGGCCAATTTTTGTTGGGGTTTGGCAGCATCCGGATTGGAAAAAATAGCGAAATCTTTGTGCGGGCGATCATATAATGGGAAAAATTCTTCATTGTTTAATTGCGCCTCGGTCACCATATGGCCGCCACGGGCCGCATACTCCCATTCAGCCTCGGTCGGCAGACGCAGGTAGCCATAGCGGTCATTGAAAAACTTGGGCAGGTATTCCGGGGCGTTCTTGATCAGCCATTCGGTGTATTTCCGTGTAAATTCGACGGCCGAAAACCAGGATACATTCGTTTTGGGGCGCGGATCATCCACGGAAAACTGAGATCCTGTTTCGGAACAGGCTTCATCCATCACGGCTTTCCACTGGAAATTGGTGACCTCGTATTTGCCGATAAAAAAATAAAATGCCCTCATATTCGGGTCATCGGGGTCCGGGCAGCGGCCGTTGCTGTTTGCTTTCGCATTTTTAAGCTTTGCACGCCAGGCAGACGGCAGGTCCTCAAGCATAAAAGGTCCGGAAACCGCACTCCAGCGCTTGCCCTCCATGAAGCTATTTTTCAAACGCCCGCAATCTTTACAGCCCATATCAAAGGGTAAATCTGTAAAATATCCCTCTGCAGGCACACACACATGACGCAGAATCATTTTGCCGCCACATGGCATCGGAAGTGAAAAATCAGCTTGAGAAGGATTAGGATTGACTGCATCCACCACCGGATTCGGCGACGCCAAGGCGCCTTGCTCGGATGGGCAATGCTGCGCATGAATCGGTTGGACTTGAATCACCAAAATGAGCAGAACCGATGGCCACAAAACGGAAATCAGAAGACGCCTTGAAAATATCATCCGCATTCTGGATAGCCTGCAACCCTGCCGAGTCAAGTCGAATCCGGCTCGCATTTTTCGCTTTTTTTCCAACCTAAACCTCACGGATGACCTCCGACGGTTCGATTCTCGATACCCGAAACGCCCCGTAGGCCGAAGCCAATATGGCTAAGGCCAATGTCAACACAAAGCCGATGAGCATATTTCCGAAGGATAACCGGCATACATACTCCCCGACGGCGAGATATTCAGAGAAAAGCCCATTGATCATTGCTTGGGCTATTTTGTACAGGCAAACAGCCATCACCATACCCAGAAGGCTGGTGGCCAGGGATTGGATGATCGGGTACCAGATGATATATCCGGTTGAAAACCCAATCAGGCTTGAAATGCCGAGGTATCTACTTTTGCGGTTCACATTGGCCAGTACATTGCTGACCATAGAAGCGAAATAACCCAGCACCGCTACGACGGCGATGAGGCTGAAAATAAGATTGAAGGCGCGGTCCAGACTTTTGACCGTCTCGATTTCTTCGGCTTTGGTGTAAACCTCCAGGCCCTGATCCATGAGCATATCACGCAGCTTGCCTACATCGTAAATGGAGCGGGTATAGAGCCGAAAACTGGGATAAACTCTCGGTCTTGCGGGCCTCACGCTTCCCGGCCATCCGAATGTCTTGGAGCCGCGTCCGTCCCGGTAGTCTTCGGTCGCCTCTAAAAGCTCCAGACGCACAAACGCGGCTTCGCGCGTAAAGGCCGCCAGCGGCAAAACAGCAGCAATTTGAAGGTCGACACTAACCTGTTCCTTTATGCCGGCTATGGAGCGGCCTACCTGACCCGTGACGGTCTGACCCGCTTTCACATTTAGTTTTCGCGCGGCCGGCTCCGATAACACGACCTGGGTACTCGTCGCCGAAATGCGCCCATATTGCTCCAGCAGTGGGTCACCTTCGGCGGTAGGAATCAGGGATACGATAAGCGTGCGTGGGTTTGCTGAATTCTGATTATAAAGGTTCATCGTGGCCGCAATAGACCGGGTTTGCGGAATAACAAAAGCCACTTCAGCGCGGTCACGCATCGTCGAAAACCAGTCTTGTCCATATCGGCCACTTCCCACCGGAGAAATTTCGCGGTTTCTCGGATCCTGGATCAGACGGTCCGACAGGGTATCGATAATTCCGCTCTTCACCCCGAACAGCACCAATAAGGGAGCCAGAACAGCGGCCAAGCCCATTACCGCGCACGCGGATAACAAACGCTCATGGATGTAATCACGCAGCGCCAGACGAATAACCGTTTTGAAAGTATTCATGTTGCAACCTGTCGACTACCCGGAAACCTCCGCTCGCACAGTGCCCTGACCCGGATCCTGTTTGAAACCGAACTCTACCCGGCGAAAACCACGTTCGCCCAAATTGCTCCAATCATGTGTGGCCATAATCAAGGTAACACCGTATTCCTCGGTAAGCGTCGTGAATAGGCCCATGATTTCTTCGGCGTTAATCGGGTCCAGCGAGGCGGTCGGTTCATCGGCAATAACCACCGAAGGACGATGGGCCATGGCCCTCGCAATGGCCACACGTTGACGTTCCCCCACCGACAATTGCCCCGGAAGTTTGTTCAAATGTCGCTCGATATGCAGACGTTGCGCAATGGCCTCAACAGCCTCATCGACCGGCAAACCGAGTCCCCGTCGGCTGATCCCGATGTTCTCACGCACGGATAGGAAAGGAAACAAGCCACCGGTTTGCAAAACATATCCGATATGCAGCATGCGGGCATGGGCCAGACTGTCCAGTCGCTTGCGCTGCCAGGCGTCCATGACATTCAGCGCTTCCCCTTTTTGCGAAAAGAAGACAAACTGTTCGCCTTCACCCGGCTGCAAAACCATGGCCAGCAGGTCGAGCAGTGTGCTTTTGCCACATCCACTGAATCCCACCAGGGCAACTTTTTCCCCGCGCTGGATAATCAGTTCCGGGACCATCAACGTAAATCCCTGTTCCCCTGGCCAGCTTTTGGTCACCGCGATAAGGCGAAATACTTCTTCTGTCTCTGAGGAGTTGGCAACGGACGCCGGTGAGGTGCACTGTTTTGCAGGTGATGGCTGCTTGCGATGGACCACGATGGACACCTCCCGGATTACGGCATGAGGCTCAACGGTACGCGATAGACCGCATCTCCCGGTTCCGTAGCTCCGAATGTTACCCAGTTGGCCACATCGTCATGGATCTGGGTATATCTTCTGATCTTTGATTTGAGACTATTGAC
>JASFPE010000492.1:0-4277 GCA_050116155.1 Desulfobacterales bacterium | reverse complement strand
TTATCCCTTTGCACTGCCTGCCGTATCCGTGCCAGCTCATGTTGCAGGTCTTCCCGGCACTGTGTCCGGTACCTGGTTTGCTGATCCGAATTCCCCTTGGCCAGTCTCCTTCCCTCCACTTTCTCCACCGACAACAGCGCACTGCCATCATTGTTCGAAAGTCTCACCGGTACTATTAGACTGTCTGACTTCCCACGTCCGTTGATCGCTGTCGTACTCCCTCAGGATTCACAGCGCCGACCCCTGGACATCACCAAAGGCCAAACGTGGGATCTCCCGGTTCCCAATCGAAAAACTTGTATACGTGCACGGGTTCTCTGACCACGCAGGGTCCAGCCGCATCTCGCCATATCGATGCCGCTGATGTTGCCTTCCGCTCCTGTGAACGACGTCGACACCCTGAATTGTAAAACTTTCGCAGCTCAATAGCCCGGCCCGCATACCCCCTGTCAACGCTTCGCCTATACCCTTGCCAGCATAAACGCATGACTCGGGGCCGATGTGGGGTGCTAATCCTTCATCGTATGGAACTTTCATCCACTGCCCCTCGACGGTTTCACCGGCGCACTCACAGGTTTTTAAGGATTTCAAAAGTACTGATTCGCTCGAGAGTACCAGTAATCAAAGGTTTTACGATAGAAACTTAAAAACTATTATATTCTGTAATTTAATGTTCATTGTTCTACAACATTTCATTTAGAGATTCTCTGTTATCGTTTCCAAAGTTCCGTGATGATTATATGGGAAGCTTCCTCATCAAAAAATATCCATCTGCTGGTACCGCCGCGGGCATCAGGGCGCTTTTTTTTCAGCTTATCAACTATATCAGCTCAGCAAGCAGCATTCAGACGTTCAAACCCGGCCTCCAAATCAGAAATAAGATCTTCGGGATCTTCCAAACCGGCATAGATGCGCAGCACGCGGTAACCGCCGAACCATTCATAATGGGTCACCGTGCGCACGCCGGATAGATCGTAGGGCACGATGAGACTTTCATATCCGCCCCATGAGAAGCCCATGCCGAAAAGCTGCATGTGATCCAGCATGGACGCCAGGGCAGTCATGGTGTACGGTTTCAGCACCACCGCAAACAATCCGGAGGCCCCAAGAAAATCACGCTTCCAGAACTCGTGTCCCGGACACCCGGGTAGGGCCGGATGTAAAACCTGCTCCACCTCCGATCTATCGCCCAGCCACCGGGCAAGCTTCAGGCCGGTTTCCTGGCTACGCTTGAGCCGGATCGATAGGGTTCGCAAGCCGCGTTGGGCGAAGTACACATCGTCCGGTGCGCCTTGTTGACCGTATTCGGAGAAGCAGGATTTGACCACCTTCCAGGATTCCTTGTTGGTGGTGACCGAACCGAGCAGGACATCAGAATGTCCCACGATAAACTTGGTTGCGGCCTGGATGGAAACATCCACGCCTTTGGTAAACGGTTTGAAATAAAGCGGCGAGGCCCAGGTATTGTCCATGAGCACTTTAGCCCCTTTGGCTCTGCCAGCAGCAGCAATGGCCGGCACATCCTGGACCTCAAATGTAATAGAGCCCGGTGATTCGACAAATACGACCGATGTTTCCGGGCGGATCATATCGGCAATATCGGCGCCGATCATCGGATCGTAATAGGTGGTGCTGACACCATAGCGGGGAAGCCACGTGTCACAGAATTTTCGGGTCGGGCCGTAAACCGAATCCACCATCAGGATATTATCACCACATTTGACAAAGGCCATCAGCGCCATGCAGATCGCTGCAAGTCCCGACGAACACAGGACCGTCCCGTATCCGCCTTCCAATTCGGCAATGGCCTGCTCCAGACAGAACGTTGTCGGTGTTCCCCTTAGCCCGTATGACATCTTGAGGCCAGTTCGTTGTTGGCGGTTTTCCAATTCTTCCATACTGTCAAAGAGAACCGTGGAGGCATGGTAGACGGGTGGGTTGACCACGCCGCTGTAAAATTTCGTGTCGCGTCCAGTAACCACAATTTTGGTGTCTTCTTTCATCTTCATCTCCAATTTTGACTAAGCTTTATATATCCTGCATAAAATACCCCTTAAGTTCGGGCTGCCCATTTCGCGACCGTATGGAAAGCTGTCATCTGTCAGGATATTGATGTTGGCCTCGACCCAATCGTAAAAGTTTTGCGGACCGCTCTCAGGAAACCACCAGGCGTAATCAATACCCACCACCCGCGGGTCAATGTCTTTGGCTAACTTCGCTTTTTGGCATATGCGTCCCCGTTTGGTTTCAATATAAACCCCGTCACCATCTGCAATCCCCTGTTCGTCTGCCGTATCGGGATGGATCCAAACCACGGGGTCAGGGTGGGTGTTTCGCAGGGAGGCTATCTGTCTGCCACTGGAATGGCGATAGGCATCTTCCTTCCATGATGTAAACACCAACGGATATTCCTTCACAAGTTCCGGTGCACTCAGAGGTGTTTCCGGCAATTCATGATAGGTCGGCAGAGGATCGAATCCCCATTCTTTGAGTCTGTCAGAGTAAAGCTCCACCTTTCCTGAAGACGTGTTAAATCCATCTTTTTCATGCATGCGATACGCTTTTTGCCCCTGTAAAACTGCGATATTTTTAAACTCCTCAAAGGTTAAACCCGAAGGCTCCAGGATGTAGTCCAGGCTTTGCTGTTCGCTTTCCCAAAAATACTGACTTAAATCCAGTCTTTGTGCGAGATTCCGGACGATCTCATAATCGGATCGACTCTCTCCAACCTGCGAGACCTTCTGCTGAACCTGAGCCACCGGATAATAGGGCGGCGCCACGATGCTATCAAATTCGAGATAGGTGGCCACGGGCAAAACGATATCGGCCAGCGCCGCTGTCGGCGTCATAAACATGTCTGCCACGACCAGAAAATCCAGCTTCTTGAGCGCATCCCACACCTGCTGGGCATTGCTGTAGGTGAGCAGCATATTTCCGCCCTGGATGAAGCCGGCACGGGGTTATAGCCGTGGGTAATCATACTTCCGTTGACTCTGGGTACGTAACAAACAGATGCCATCGATGCGATATTGGGTGCACCGAATGCATTGGCAAATCGCGTCAAATGCGTGCCCTGGTATCCCCCTTTAAACGATCCCCGCATAAATATCAGGCTTTCCGGTCCATACGCGTCTTTAGCCCTGGTGAGTTCTTCCGCCACCGTATCCAGGGCCTCATCCCAGGAGATCTGCTCCCATTCACCATTGCCGCGGCCCCCCTTTCGCCTGAGAGGGTATTTCAGACGATCCGGATGATTCAAATATTCCAGGGATGCCAGACCCTTAACACAGATGGCCCCTTTATCCACAGGACTATCCGGATTACCTTCAATATGGGTTGCCTTGTCATTCTCCACACGTATCAGGACATCACATCCCGTCTGGCATAAACCACAGGTGCTTTTAATCGTCTTAGGCTTAACTTCCTGCTGCATTATTGATCTCCGCGTTCTGCAGCTTGGTTGCAATTTAAATTATCATTCAGACGGCGTATGTTTACCGGCTTTCTCTTTCAGATCCTGCCAGCTTCGAACGGTTTCAGTTTGGATGGAATCTATCTGATCCGGCCCTAAATGGGAGTATCGACCCTGAGCAGACAGATACTCCTCAACAGGCAATCCTTTTGAATGATAGGTAATTCGATATTGAAGGCCGTCGATGATCTCATACAGGGGAAAGATATTGGTCTCCACGGCGAGGGTGCTGATTTTGGGTGCCATATTTTCAGCGATTTTCCACCCGGTGTTGCAGGGCGATAAAAGATGGATGAAGCGGGTGCCCCGGATATCCCTGGCCTTTTGGATCTTTTGCATCAGGTCTTCGGGAAATCCGATGGAAGCCGTTGCCGCATAAGGGATGCGATGGGCCGCCATGATTTCCATAATTTGCTTTTTGCGGCGGGTGTTTCCGGTCGGCGTCGTTCCGGTCCAGGCGTGCCTTGGCGTGGCCGAGGACACCTGAATACCGGTATTCATATAGCCTTCGTTATCAAAGCAAACATAAATAATATCCTCATTGCGGTCGGCGGCACCGGACAGAGACTGCAGGCCGATGTCAAATGTGCCCCCATCACCGGCAAAGGCCAGCACCGGAATATCTTCTTGTCCCTGGATTTTAAGGGCATTGGAAATGCCGGCCGCGCTGGCTGCGGCGACTTCAAATGCCGCGTGATACATGGGCAGATTTACGGCCGTATTGGGAAACGGTCCGGCGATGATGGACAGGCACGATGGTACCGTGACGACAATGGCTCTGGTGCCGATGGCCCGCAGCACCAAT
>JASFPE010000491.1:0-4281 GCA_050116155.1 Desulfobacterales bacterium | reverse complement strand
GTTAGGCAATTTATAACATAACACCCACACCACTGCTTCACCAGCAGAACACTTCCATGTCAGACGATAATCCTGCCAGACAGCGTGTAAAACGTTATTTGCCTTGTTATTTTATCTAGTGTCCTTTAAATTCATCCGCATTCGTAACTATTACTTGTATCCTCAGACCCCATTAAAAAAATAGACTCGGCCAGCGAAACCAGGTCATTGATTGTATTTGATGTTTTAGAGAGGAAATAATCGGCACCAACCTGAACGGCCGCAGTTTTATATTCAGGGGAATCATTATTCGTGTTAATAACGATAGGTATGAATGGATATCGCATTTTAATCTTTTTTGTTAGGTCCAGTCCGTTTTCACCTGCTAGCCGAATATCCATGATAACCAGATCCGGTCGTTTTTTTTCGATTTCTGAAAATGCTTCTGTTTCATCGGATGCCTCTTCGACACTTAAAAAAGGAAGCTTTGATATCAATATTCTTTTGATCCGTTTCCGCAGTTTGATATTGTCCTCAATAATTAAGATCTTGAACATACGGCTCCTTTAACTTTTTATAATCGCTAATAATCAAAAACAATCCATCTACAAACACCTGAATTTACCCCTAAACCATATAAAAATACATGAATTTGGCCTGACTTTACTATGGAACATCATCATGGTATATAATTAGAATTATGTATTTTTCTTTACAGTTTTCTTTATTTTCGCAAAACAAGACCATCTAGTATCTCAAACAATCGATTGAAAGTGAGGACAGCCAAGTAATGTGGCCGCTATCGTTCAGGCTGGGGTAAGTTGGATATGGGCAAAAAGAAGAAGCTTATCATTGCTGAGGATCAGACCCTTGTTAGACAGGGTTTGCGGTCTCTGTTAAGTTCTGAGGCAGAACTCAAGGTTGTCGCAGAGGCCGAAAATGGCATTGATGCGATCCGCTGTGTGACTAAATATAAGCCTGATCTTATTTTACTCGATCTGGCGATGCCTAAAATGAGCGGAATCTCAGCCCTTAAAGAAATAAAGCGACAATCTCCCGGAGTAAAAATATTGGCGCTGACCTTTCATACATCTGAAGAATATATTCTTGAAGCGTTCGAATCGGGTGCGGACGGATATTGTTTGAAAAATGATACGCATGCTGAGCTGCTGTCAGCCATAAATAACGTATTATCTGGAAAAATATATCTAAGTCCCACGATTTCGGGTAAGGTATTGGAAGGGTATTTGGAAGGAAGGCAGAAAATTAAACCGGATACGTCGTTGGAGAAACTAACACAACGTGAGAAAGAGGTCCTGAAGTTAGTGGGAGAGGGTTACTCGAGCCCTGAAATCGGAGATATTCTTTGCATCAGCGCCAAAACCGTCGATAAACATCGATCGAATATCATGAACAAGCTAAACTTACACAACGCATCGGCACTAACAGCCTATGCCATCGAAAAAGGTCTAGTTATGAAAAAGGCATAAATTCATCGGCAAGGCCAATCTGCGCAAATCGTCGTTCCTTTTCCCGCCTTAGATATGATATCGATTGAACCGCCAAAAAGTTCAGTCCGCTCTCTCATACTCTGCAGACCCAATCCACGTTCATGACTATCCGAATGAAGCACTTCGTGTAAATTAAATCCCTTTCCGTTATCTTCGATCGTCAGCTCAATTTTCCGTTTGGTTTTTTTTAAGCTCAAGGTTACAGTGTCAGCACCACTATGTTTGGCAACATTGTTCAATGCCTCCTGCAGAATCCGAAAAATTAAAATCTTTAATGATCCAGGCACTTCATGTTCATTTATTTCAAAATTGTTTGTGACCTGTATATCAGAGTAAACTCCCTTGAATTCCCGGCAAATCTCCCTTATCGCCGCAAAAAGTCCTAAATCATCTAATATCGATGGATGCAAATGTTTGGTGATTCTCTGGGTTTCTTCAATTGTACTCTGAACAACGGAAAGGACATCTTTCAGTGACGTTTCAAATGAACCGGGAACATTTTCCAAATCAGAAATAGTTTTTTCCAAACTGTACTTTATACCGGTTAATTTTCCACCGATACTGTCATGAAGATCCTGGGAAACGGTTTTTCTTTCCATCTCCTGGGCGTTAATAAGTCGTGATGAAAGAGCTCGCATAGCTTTTTCTGCACGCTTGCGTGCACTTATATCGGCCACTGACATCAATTGGCCTATTTTATTTCCTTTACTGTCTGTAAGTGTGGCACTTAACACCAAACCCCAGAAACGGTCACCATTTTTTCTCCGAAACGGCAACTCAATTCCATCTGACGGAACGTCACCACTCAATAGCATTTGAAAATTGGTAGCAACATTTTCCATTTCGTCCGGCGGCCAGTATTTGAAGGGATATTTGGCCCCTATAAGGTCTTTCTCAGGCCATCCGACCATCTCACAGAATACTCGATTGACATAAATTTGGTGCCCATCCATGTCAAATCCCGATATTCCACATGGGACGGATTCCTCAATCGTCTTGCGAAAAATATGTTCTGCTATTAGCGCTTTTTCAACGGGCTGCTCCCCGGTATCTTCTTTTTCCAGTACCTCTACTGCCATCTCAGGTTCAGATGGACTCTCCACCGCCCCGTCTTGTTTTTCAAGAGATGCTTTTAAATTATTCTTGGCTTGTTTATACGTTACAGTCGTCTTTTTTAGCTTCTTAACCTTTTGTTCCAACTCTTTGTGGGTGGATTTTTTTTTCATGTGAAAATAATGCCTATTCATCATGGTTTATGGGTTTTAAATTCAGAATAGCATCTATTCATCTTGGCGTTTTAGGTTTTATATCATATTGAATTTCTATTATCAATTTTGCCTGTCTGAACAGCAGCACACGTGCGACTTATGGGAAAGATACCTGAAAATATATGAAAAAATACATAATTTTCATTATTTATATTTTCACGCAATCATATTAATCATATTAATTATCCATCATGCTGAATGGTTGTTTGGGGTTAGAAATGTTTGTTAGCCATTTAAAAAACAGAAAACTAATGAGGTGACCTTGTATGGAATTTAAAAACCTAAGAAATAATTTTTTATTCCTGTTAGGCAATAGATGGGTAAAATCCGGATCGCTTGGGCCCTATCAAACCGAGCTGATATATGAAGCGTTTTCGGACATTCCATATGAAAATATCTCAACGGAATTAGAAGCATTGCAGTCCAAAGCATACGTAGCCATGACCCCTGATAGGGAAAGAATTTACCTTACTGAGAAGGGAATATCGCAAATTGAGTTTTTGCTTTCAATGGAAAAATACGGATATGATAATCAGCGAAATTATAAGTAAACGGAAATCTCATTAAGCTGTTTCGGGCAACAATAGCCTTACATTTAGAACCAAAGATGGGGAGTGATTGTGTGGGGAGTGTTGTTAAAAAATGAAGAAAAAAAATGAGAAAACACAAACACAGGAAGGCATTGAAGCGCACCCGTCACAAGCGTCATAAAAAGAAATAAAGGAGGAGAATGGTATGTATTTGAAGAAAAACTTTCCTTATGTAGTGGCGGGTTATATTATCGCGGTCGGAGTGTTTTTTTGTATTTCAACGCTATTTGAGGGAGCACTAATTGATCCCGAGCCGCCCGGGAGTCATTTCTTACTTGTTTTTTCCATTATTTTTATCGGCGCGGGAATTTACTTTATTTATTTGCTAAATCAAGGGAAATTAGAAGGATCTGGAAAATCGATCACCGAAGTGCGTCAAAAATCTATAGAAAAGATGAAGGACACAGCACTGTTGGCTCGAATCGCTTTGGAAGACCAGAATCCAGATATTCGAAAAACTGCTGAGGAACGCTTAGAAGAACTAACCAATTAAAATAATTCACCGATGGAGACTATATTGAATGAGTGTTTTAAATAACATCAGCGTCAACACCAATATTAGCAGTACCAAAACCCAAAAAAATTTAACATTACAGGATTCCCTTATCGCAATTGCAGTGTATGCTGCACAAATAGATCCAGATAATCCTAATGATGATATCAAACGGATTGAAGATTTAGCAAAGAACAATCCGCTTTTCAGAGAGGAACCAAAAGCATTACGAGCTCGAATTAATAAATTTATAAATTCTATGCGCGTTGGAAATCCATTGGATACGGTTGGGATAGCTGCGATGTCTTTGACCCCAAAGTACAGGAAAATTGCTTTTAAATGGGCAATTGAGTTGGTTTTGGCTGAAGGGGAACTATCAGAAGAACAAAACGAAATTCTCGAACGGCTTAGAATTAAATTATCAATTGATAGCAAAGCTG
>JASFPE010000490.1:0-4287 GCA_050116155.1 Desulfobacterales bacterium | reverse complement strand
AGTATGAATTGTGTGTGTAGAAATTAATTACGGTTTATTACCTCGGCTGATTTGGTTGACATTCAGATTTCCGCTGCCAGCCTGGCTCCCTGGTCTATTGCTCTTTTGGCATCCAATTCCATTGCTTTATCGGCGCCGCCGATCCAATGCACGGGCAGGCGTGAGTCTGCCAGTTCTTGCTGAAGTTCCCTCAAGGGTTCCTGTCCGGCACAAATGATGACTGTATCGACCTCAATAAGTCGATCTTTTTCTCTAACGGTGATATGCAATCCTTTGTCATCGATTTTATTATAGGTCACACCTTTTATCATCACGACTTCGCGCAGCTTTAATGTCAAGCGGTGGATCCAGCCCGTGGTTTTGCCCAAGGTTTCCCCCATCTTACTGGGTTTTCGTTGCAGCAAATATACCTGGCGCCCGGATGAATGCGGTTGAAACCCATTGACGGATAAACCTCCTGGCGCGCTGTAGTCTTTATCGACGCCCCATTCCTTTAAATAGGCATCTTTGTCCAGACCGATATCGCCTTCACCATGAGTGATATAGACGGCAACATCAAAGCCGATGCCACCGGCACCAATAATGGCAACGCGTTCGCCCACCGGTTTTTTGTACAAGAGTACATCGACATAAGATAATACCATCGGATGATCGATGCCCGGGATATCCGGTTTGCGGGGAACAATGCCTGAGGCCATAACGACCTCGTCAAAGCCTTGCTGATCGAGCTGTCTTGCCGTGGCCTTTGTATTCAGACAGACCTTAGCCCCGGATAACTGCAATTGCTTTTTATAATACCGCAGGGTTTCATTAAATTCTTGTTTTCCCGGTATCTGGTTGGCGATATTAAATTGGCCGCCTATTTTATCATTCTGTTCAAAAAGTGTAATCTTATGGCCTCGCGATGCCGCTACCGTGGAAAAAGATAAACCGGCCGGGCCAGATCCGACAACAGCGATTTTCTTTTCTTTCTTAACAGGCGTGTATTGTAGCTCTGTTTCGTGACAGGCACGGGGATTGACCAGGCAGGAACATATCTTGCCTTCAAAAATATGATCCAGGCAGGCCTGATTGCATGCGATACAGGTATTGATTTCATCTGATCTGTTTTCGGCGGCTTTTTTCACGAATTCGGCATCTGCCAGAAATGGGCGGGCCATCGATACCATATCGGCATCGCCTCTGGCCAACACTTCTTCTGCAAGCTCAGGAGTGTTGATACGATTGCTGGTCACCAGCGGGAGGGATACATTTCCTTTGAGTTTGGCGGTGACCCAGGTGAATGCCGCCCTGGGCACAACCGTTGCGATGGTTGGAATTCTGGCCTCATGCCAGCCAATGCCGGTATTGATGATGGTTGCTTCGGCCCTCTCAATTTCTTGCGCCAGGACAATGACCTCATCCCATGTGCTGCCGTTTTTCACCAGATCCAGCATGGAGAGGCGATAAACGATAATAAAATCGGAACCCACTTTCTTACGTACGCTTTTTACAACTTCCAGTGGGAAACGGATTCGATTCTCAAAACTGCCGCCCCAGCCATCGGTTCGCTGGTTGGTTTTTGAAACGATAAATTGGTTGATTAAATAGCCCTCCGAACCCATGATTTCCACGCCATCATAGCCGGCTTTTTGGGCCAGAAAGGCACAATTTGCATAATCCTGAATATGTTCTTCGATTTCGGCTTCAGTTAACGCGCGCGGTTTAAAGAAATTAATCGGGGCTTTGAAATTTGATGCACTAACCAGATTCTCGTGAAACGCATATCGACCCGTGTGAAGTATTTGCATCACGATTTTGCCGTCTTCACTATGAACCGCCTGGGTAATGATTTTATGCTTTTTCATCTCCTCTTCGGTGGTGAGCTTTGCTGATCCGGGAGCTATACAACCTGACTCATTCGGGGAGATACCTCCTGTGACGATCAATCCGACTCCACCCCGGGCGCGCTCCGCATAATAAACTGCCATGCGCTCAAATCCATTTGGTACCTCTTCGAGTCCCGTATGCATGGAACCCATCAATACGCGGTTTTTTAGCCGGGTGAAACCCAAATCAAGGGGGGACAATAGGTGTGGATAAGTTTTGTGGGGCATGATGACTCCTTGGCGGTATTTGTAGCTTATCTATATCCTCGAAGGATTTAATATTTTCAATTGAATATTGAATATTTTTGGAATTCTACCAGTATTCAATATTCATTATTCAATCTTCAATTATCCTTTTCCCTGTGTATCGCCAGCATCGTGATATCATCAAACTGGGGTGCTTCTTTAATATGATGGAATAAATCGATCTTGATGCGCTCGATCAACTCGGATGCTGATGTGGCCGGCTGTTCTATGATGGATAAAAATCGTTGCTTCGTAAACAATTTCTTATCCGGAGAATGGGCCTCGGTGACGCCATCGGTATAGCCGATCAAAGTGTGCCCCGGATTTATCTGAATTTTTTTGACATCATATTTCACATTCGGCATCATGCCGATAACCGGTCCGGTTGTCGGCAGCTTTTCCGTTTCACCGGCCGGACCGATAAGATGAAGGGGCTCATGGCCTGCATTGACATAGGCGACATAGCCGGTTTTCGGGTTTAGAACGCCAAGGAAAAGCGTGACAAACATACCTTCTTTTCCGTGTTCTTCGGCAATATAATCGTTGGTTAACGTTACAGCCTGGAGTGCAATACTGGATTCATGATCGGCTGAACCCTGCTTTTTTTCATCGACGGCAGTGATGGATACCCCACTCAAACTGATTTGACCGGAGAAGACTCGAATCAGGCTGCGAAACAGCGCCATAAAAAGGGCTGATCCCACACCTTTATCGCAGACATCGGCAATGACCAGTCCCAAAAGGCCATCAGGCAGCACGAATGCATCGTAGAAATCGCCGGATACCTGTCGGGCAGGATGAAAATAGTATGCGATCTCCCAACCGGATAGATAGGGTATTTTGCTTGGTAGAAAATCGAGTTGGATTTTTTTGCCTTTCTCCATTTCTGCATCGAGGGCTTTTGAATAGGCCTCGATTTCTGATTTGGCCAGTTCCAGAGACCGATATGATTCGTCCAATTTGGAATAAAGACTTGCATTTTCAAGGGCACTGCCGATATGCGCGGCGGTCATCTGCATTACTTCAACGCTTTCAGTGTCAAAATGTCCTTGTTGCGTGTGCAGCAGCGTAAGAATTCCCAGGAGATCCTCTCCCCTCAAAATAGGCACCGCGAGAGCGGACCCAACCGTATAAGGCTGATTGGGCAAGTCCAGCCAGCGGTCATCATCCTTGGTATCTGCAATCAATCCGATCTGACGGTGGCGTCGTACCCAACCCGCCAGTCCTTTGTCCAGAACACTGCCGATTAATTTCGAACGCTGCTCCGGAGTCGCATCGCTGCGTGTGAGAATACTGTCGGTGACCACACCATTTTTAGCGAGCAAAAATAGGCTTCCCTTTTCTGCACCGGTAAGCTCTGCGGAAACATCAAGGGTGGTTTGTAAAAACGCCGGCAGCATCTTTTCCTTATCGGCTGAACGCGCCAGAGCCACGAAATTTTCAAGCAGTTTGCTCTGGGCCTGAAACGCTGCTTTTTCGCTTTGTAGCTTTGCCAGTTCTTTTTTGAGTTTATCTATTTCCGCCACTGTTCACCTCTTATCAGAAAGGTTCAATGGTTCAGCGTTCACCGTTCAGGGTTGTCTTAACCCAGAACCCTGAACCTCTGAACCCTTGAACGGCTGCAATAAGAATCCATTCCTTATTTTAAATTAAAACTTAGGGCTTCCCCATAATTTGAACACCCGCAGCAATACCAGGGGTACAGCCATAACCGCTAAAAATATCAATACCGTAAAGCCGGTACTCCAGTTCCACCATATGGGGCCATTTACAAGTACCAAGCAAAGACCTATTCCGGGTATCGAAAAAACATTCATCAGGGCGATATCAATGGCCACAGGGGTTTTAAACTCCGGGTCCACAATGCGCAACAATAATAGCCCACTTGAAACAGTGCCAGTTACGGCACCATAAACCGCGGCTGTTCTTTCCAGATTATAAGACCATATTCTTTTGCCTAGATACACCACCGTCAAGGTGGTTACGGTGCCGATGAAAAGTGAAATCACAGAAATTGGAATGATATATTTCATGACAACAGCCAGTTTTATCGCCATGACGGTTGAGACAATTAAAAAATCCACGGACCATCCGGTGAGGCGACGCTGAATGCCGGAATCGGCCAGATGGCCGATGTTGAATTTGCCCATTGCCCATTTGGTTATCAGTGCGA
>JASFPE010000489.1:0-4291 GCA_050116155.1 Desulfobacterales bacterium | reverse complement strand
ACGGATGGCGGCATGGGGACATATCATGGCGCACTGGTTGCACTGAATACAATTTCCCCGAATCCATTCCGGCACCATAATGGCCACACCACGCTTTTCATATTTAGTCGTGCCGACCGGAAATAAGCCATCCGGAGAAAAGGCACTAACCGGAAGGCTGTCTCCCTGCTGAGCCAGGATCGGGCGCATAACATTTCTAACAAACTCAGGCTCATCTTTGGCCGGGGCCGGTTTATCCTCAGCATCGGCCCAGGAGGCGGGATATTTGATCTCCACCAGGTTGTCGAGGGCTTTATCCACGGCGGCATAATTCATGCTGACTATTTTATCCCCCTGCTTGGCGAACATGCTTTTGATTTCAGCCTTCAAAAAAACAATGGCATCTTCTAAAGGAATGACGTTTGCCAGTTTAAAAAAGGCGCTTTGCATGATCATATTAATCCTGCCACCGAGACCCATTTCAGATGCAATTTTGACGGCGTCTATATTGTAAAATTTGAGCTTTTTCCGGGCGATGGTGCGCCGCATAGGAACCGGAAGCTTTTCCTGCATGTCTTTTAGGGTCCAACTGGAATTGAGCACGAAGGTTCCGCCGTCTTTGATGCCTTCCAGGACATCGTAGGTATCCACATAGGCGGCTTTATGGCAGGCAATATAATCGGCTGAATGAATCCGATAGGTTGAATGGATCGGTGTCTTGCCGAAGCGCAGATGGGAAATGGTCAGCCCCCCTGATTTCTTGGAGTCATAAGCAAAATACCCTTGGGCATACATATCGGTGTTGTCGCCGATGATTTTAATGGCGCTTTTATTGGCGCCAACTGTTCCGTCCGATCCGAGTCCCCAAAACTTGCACTGAATATTTCCCTTTGGGGTTACATCGAATTTCTCTTTTACTTCCAGAGAGGTGTGCGTGACATCGTCGGTGATCCCCACTGTAAAATGATTTTTTGGGTATTTTGCATCCAGATTATCGAAAATGGCCTTGACCATGGACGGGTTAAATTCCTTGGAGCTTAACCCATACCGCCCACTGACTATTTTGGGCATCTCACCGAATTCCATAAAAGTGGTGCAGACATCTAAATAAAGCGGATCTGCCAGCGCCCCTGATTCTTTGGTGCGATCCAACACCGCAATGCGCTTTACGGAGGCGGGGATTGCCGCGAATAAATGGTAGGATGAAAACGGGCGGTATAAACGGACTTTGACCAATCCCACTTTCTCACCACCGGCCACCATATAATTGACTACCTCTTCGATGGTTTCACACGAGGAGGCCATGGAGACAATTACTTTCTCCGCTTTGGGGTGGCCCACGTAATCAAAAAGTCGGTATTGGCGACCGGTTAATTTGCCCACCTTTTGCATGCAGCCGCTGACAATTTTGGGTACTTTCAAATAGTAAGGATTTGCTGCTTCCCGGCCCTGAAAGTAAATATCCGGATTTTGTGCTGTGCCGCGCAATTCAGGCTTTTCCGGATTAGCTCCACGAAAGCGGAATTTTTCTATGGCTTGCCAGTTCACGAGTTTGGCCATATCCTTGTAGTCGATCACTTCAATTTTCTGAATTTCATGAGACGTTCGAAATCCGTCAAAAAAATGCAAAAACGGAATGCTGCTTTCAATGGCGGCCAGATGTGCTACCAGCCCCAGATCCATGACTTCCTGCACGGAAGCTGAGGCCAGCAACGCAAAACCGGTCTGGCGAACCGCCATGACATCCTGATGGTCTCCAAAAATGGAAAGCGCATGGCCGGCCACCGAGCGGGCTGTCACGTGAAACACCCCAGGCAGTACTTCTCCGGCGATCTTGTACATGTTGGGGATCATCAACAGCAGTCCCTGGGAGGCGGTAAACGTGGTCGTCAACGATCCCGCGGCGAGTGAACCATGCACCGAGGCCGCCGCCCCGGATTCAGACTGCAGCTGGCGGGCTAGCATGCTCTGTCCAAATATGTTATTGCGCCCTGTGCAGGCCCACTCATCACACAATTCACCCATTCCCGATGACGGCGTAATCGGATAAATAGCTGCCACATCGCTCATGCCGTAAGCTACATGAGCCGCTGCTGTGTTGCCGTCTAATGTTTTCATTTTTTTTGCCATGGTACGACTCCCTGATTGCATCTAAAAATTACTCCACTCTATAAATATCTCTCATGTTATTGCGGTGATCCACCCAATAAAGAAGAGAGGCTTTATTAGCAATGATCTGCCTCATCTTTTGAAATCTGTCGCGGTCAATACCGTGTAAACGAAGAATAACTCTGAGATATCCTCTAGGTGCATTATCGTAAGAGGTCAGGATGCTCATCATACGACCTCCATAGGCACGAATAATATCGGTAATCTCTTTGATGGATCCGGGCCTATCCGCTACAAACAATGCGAGTTGAATTCCCTTCTCTCCTACCCCCGCAAGAGGAACCAGTATTTTAAAGAGATCACCCTCGGTGATAATTCCTACGACCTTGCCGTTAACACCAACTACAGGGGCACCGGAGATATTGTGTTTCAGTAACGTCTCGGCGGCTTCTCCTATAGTGTAATTCCAGGGCACAGTGACTGGATTTTTGGTCATCACGTGTTCAACTCTGAGAGTATCCGAGGGAGTCGATACTCGCAGCATGTCACTATCAGTCACAATTCCAACAAGTTTGTCTTTTTCAATAACCGGCAGGTGCTTAATATGGTTATCTCTTAAAAGCATTGAAGCTTTAATCGCGGACTCATAAGGCCGAATGGTAATAAGGTTTTCACTCATCCATTTTTTCACGAGCATGATATTTTCTCTTTTCTTCGCCAGTCCTCCACTGAGTAATGGTCATTAAAAATCTCACTTTGTTAAGGCTAATTTTTCTATCTATCCGAAAATTTTTTAAGAGCATAAAGCGTGCCATCAGGGTGGTGAGAGAAGAAATGATGTGATTTTAGAAAGTTAGACTTGTATTCCCTGTTTTTTTAAAGGGCTGTGCAGCAGATTTTCGAAAAATTCCGAAATTTATTTCTCAAAATTTCGAATTTAAATTGCTTACCTTCGTTTTGGCAATGGAATAATATGAACAGGTTTATGCGCAAGACGAAGGACCTTTCGTAATGTACTTACTGGTGATAATTGCTTTAAGAATCCGTTTTTATGGGGTCCCAGCACAATCGATACACATTCCCACATATCTGCCTTTTCAACGATTTCTTCCGCTATCCTCCCATAGTGAACAACAAGGTGTTCGACGTTGTTGTCGTATTCGGGATGATCTTTACGTTCCTTTTTGCAAATTGTTTCTAATTGATTTTTCATGCGCCTCATTGCCGAATTTGCTTTTTCCTGTAATATTCTGTCTTCTTGCGCTTCGTTGAAAAAGTAAGCCATCATCTTCCCGACGGTAATCGATCTTTTAGTGATTGAGTGAAATACAATAAGTTTTGCTTCGTTCTTGATGGCATAGTTGACGGCATAATGGAGGCCGTAAATGGACTTAGCAGAAAGGTCAGTAGCATAAAGAATTCTAGGTATCCCGGGATCCATCTTCTTGCCCTCAAATTAAATAAACGGCTCGGAAGTCCTATAACTTATTGAGAATAAATGACTTGTTGCGAGGCCTGGGTTTTTGCCGGTCTAATGGAATAATGGAATGATGGCTTCTTCCACGGATCACGCCGATGCTCCTGCTACAAGCATTGGTATTCATGCAACCGTTCGGTGAAACCCGCATGGATCAGTCCGAGGGACAACGGTGCCACCAGACATCACCCTGGCGGTCACCGTCCCTCCTCCAAATCAGCCTTTTGCCAGGTTCCGAAGCCCTAAAGCTTTTCCACGCGGCATTTAATATATTTAAACAACGGCGTGCCGCCCATATCTTCGGTGGTGTTAGGTTTCTGGACACCCGGCGGATTCGTCCCGCCGAACTGCGGAAACTTGGGGTCACCTTCAAGTCCGCGAGTATGGCCGAAACCACCACCGGATCCCAGAGTTCCCGGCATTATTTCCCAGGTGGGATGAGCGATCATTTCCGCCTCGCCCCAGGGAGACTTGAGCCGGACCCTGTCGCCTTCTCCAATGTCCAGATCGTGAGCATCCATTTTATTGATCCATAACGGATTCGTGCCGACCCGTTTCATCAGCTGGTAGTTATTAAACGTGGACGAGTGCTCGTGGTGGAATATGCGAAAGTTTCCGAACAGGAAGGGGTAGGTGGCGTCGGGCTGCAAGTCGATCGGCCCATCGTGATGGTCGGGCAACGCATCAACACCTTTCTCCAAGGCCACGGGATTAACAAAATTGTAT
>JASFPE010000488.1:0-4296 GCA_050116155.1 Desulfobacterales bacterium | reverse complement strand
TAAAAGATCAGCTGCTGTTTTAGCTGTTCGCGGAAGCTGTAGGCTTGACCTAAGGCCACAACATCGGCCGGATAAAAGGCATCCTGGCCGTAGGCCTGGGTGTCAATGGCAAAGGCTTCGGCCACCTGCAGCGTGGCGGTGCCTTCCTGGGCAAAGGTGTCGGGCACCGGATACACCTGATAGCCGTATTGGATTCTGGAGGCTGTATCCAGCACAGTTACTTGCGCTGATTTGTCTGCCGGGATGTCCAGCAAAATGCCTTTGAGCGGCATCTGCGGGGCGCCCACCTCGGCGGTATAGCCGTGCACGTATTCCTTGATTCTCAGCTTATCATACTCAGCCCCGGCTGCTTGAACCGTTAGAGCTTCAAAGGCTTCGGTGTAAAGCTCTAAGGTGATGCCGGTCTCATCAGATTCTAGAACATGCACCCCGCGGCTGAGGCTGTAAGAGCCGGAGCTTTCGGCATCTTTGTATTGAAAATACTCGTCACCATCTAAAATACCGTCGCCGTCGGTGTCCGGGTTGTTGGGATCGGTGCCGCGCTCATATTCTTCTAAATTGGTCAGACCGTCGTTGTCGGCATCGGCCATGGAATCATCCACCGTCGGGTCAAGGCCGTTTGCGATCTCCCAGTCATCGGGCATACCATCACCGTCCCAGTCCACACAGATGGGGCCGTGATAAGTCCATTTACCGGTGGTGTCCACATCCACCAGGCGGTAGTAGTAGATCTTAAAACGTGTGGCGGTCTTATCCAGATATTCGTAATGTTGGCCCAGGGTGTTAAAGGCGGCTGCCGGGATCAGCTGCTCGCTCAGACGTACAAACGGGCCGTTGGCAGCTTCGCCTCTTTGCACATAAAAGCCCAGGTTGTTGATCTCATGCGCGGTTTGCCACTCTACATTGACATCACTGCCTGCTCCGGTGGCCGTAAAGGAAAGCAGGCTCACAGCCGTGGGCACTCCGGGACCCTCTTCAATCCCCACGGAATAAAAACCGGGACTTGCAATATCGCCCGGATCGCTCATGTTGTTGAAGGTACTCAAGATCCAACCCGGCGAGCGGGCTGTGGTGGACACGCGCACCTCGTCGAACACACCCGTCATGCTTCCGCCGCCGGACATGTCCTGGTTGACCCGCAGCGGCATGGTCATATTGGCCAGATAGACTGTCGGAGAGGAAACCAGCGCACCAGGATCCCGCTGTCCGTTCAAATAAAGGGTTCGAAGACCACCGTCAAAGACCGCCACGCAATGGTACCACTGGCCGGCTGAAAGCGTTGAGCCGTCAAGGTTGTTGCCCTTGTTGTAGATGCTGCCAAAAGACAGCTTTTCGGTGCTTTGGGTCCACAGCCCTCCCCAGTTGGCAGTAGCTTCGGGCTCGGCGGTATCGCGGTCTTTGGTCACAAAGCCCACCCACCAGGTGGGCACGGTGCTGTCGATGTAAAGCCAGGTCTCGATGGCATACGGTGCATTAGCCGTCATGGTGCCGTCGGTCAGCGTCAGATATGAGGGTGTGGCCTGTGCGCCGGCAAAATGATAGGCAGGCGTGTTTTTGCCGGCAGTATCCTGGATGACGTTGCCCGGTGTTTGGATGGTGCCCGTGTAACTGTTTGACGTTGAATCTTGAGGCGAACCAGAGCTTTCGCCCAGGTGCCACACTTGCATAAAATCAGAATCCCATACCCCGTTTTTGTTTTCCGTTGGTGAGGTGATGCTATTGTTACCATAGTAGATATAAATCACCGTATTTGAGCTGGCTGCCGCCCCGTTGACCGAAGGAAGTCGGACCCAGGCTACCAACTCTCCGGTGGATGGATCGTATTTTTCGATTTCATGATCCAGGGCGCAGGGAGATAAGTCCGCTCCGCCGCAAGTAGTGTCATCTAGTGCGCGAAAGATAATGTCCCAGCCGTTGGGGCTGGTGACGTGGTCCCTCAAGTCCGTATCGGTTACGCTGTAGAGCAGCGGAAAATCAGTTAAGGTGGTGATCTGCGGTGGCGCAACCGTGGTGGGCTTTACGGCCACCCCCCCGACGACCCATTGTTGCAAAGATGCATTCCAGTCCCAGTTCACATCCACAGTGGGTCCCGACCCGGTGGCCAGGGCCCCCGCACCGATGATATTATTTGCCGGAGTGGCGTCTGCCGTGCCACGATTCCAGCGCTCGACTTGATGGTTGTCAACGCCCTTGGACACGGCTTCAGGATAGTTTTTGGCCAAAACCGCCAAAACCACATCACCGGATGCGTTGGTCACCGTAACCGATGGAGCGGTCCCCGATCCGGTGGCCGAGGCGAATGTCCCAAAAGCTGTGGTCTGATCCACGTTAAAAAAGGACGTAGCGGCAGCCACGCACCGGGCGCTGGCCGACAGGGTCACCACTACATCATAGTCACCCGGGGTGCCCGGAAAATTGGCCTCCTTTAGATACCACATCTCAACCCGGGCATCTGTGCCGTTGCTCCGGGAATTTAAATACGTTAAAGCGGTGCTGTTGTAAGTCACACTCGAGACTGTCTGGCCGGCGTTATTGCGAATCGACACCCCCACAACCAGCAGCCGGTCGCTGCCGGTGCCCACCGTGTGCGACCAGCTTAGACTGCCGGCCCCCGCATCGGCCGTCTGGGCACTTGAAACCGCATCAAAGGCAATGGGAAACGTGCCGGCAGGGTTTGCAATCTTGGTCCGATCGATTTCGATCGGTTTCCGGTATTGAAAGGGTTCACCAGATTCATCCGTATTATATTGTATTTCCAGATAGGGACGGTTTGCTTCAGTTGCGTATTCACTGCTGTATATTCGCCAGTATTTGAGCGTACCCTCACTTTGACATTTTAAAAGCCAGCCATAATTACTGGAGGGGTTGTCGAAGAAATATTTGACCGAATCGGTTACATCCCAGGAATACCAGGTATTATCGGCAGAAAATGTTTCGACATCGTCGGATGTGGTTTCTCTATCGGCTGAATCATCGCAACCGGCGCCGGTCCATGCCGTCTCGTCATAAACCTGATACTGCCAGGTCGCGGCATCATCCCCATCATCGGCCAGGGCATAACTTTTAGTTCCTTCAAACCAGTCTTTTTTTACTCTGAAAGCATCGACATCGATGTTGCCGGGGTCCGGGTCATCATAGGTTTTCATTTTTAATGTGGCGGAAACGATTTGACTGGAGCTTGCGATCAGGCCGCTGAGAGCAGTGAGATCATATTTTATCAGCGTCCGGTTGATACGATTGCCGTCGTCTCCGACACGAATATGCTCGTCGGTGCCCATGTCATAACTGGGCTGGCCTTCATCTAAAAACGTGTCCTCGGTGATACCCGTGTAATCGTCTCGACTGCTATTTTCTCCCCATTTTTTGGTTACGGTGGAAATCGTGCCGGTGGTAAAATTCTGAGTGGCACTTACCGTACCTTCGGTGTCGTCATCGTCCCAGAAGGTAATACGCCAGTAATAGGTGGTGCTGGCAGTCAGGGCCGTGCCTGCATAAATGATATCCGGGCAGCGGTTTCCCGCAGTGGTGTCGGCCATGCTGCTGCCGCCGGCACCAGAATCCCACATCACCGTGCCGCCAAAATCGCTGGCGGTGTTAACCTCCACCCGGTACTTGTTGGCAATATCCAGGCTATCGGGGTCATTGTAAATCGCGCTGAAAGCCGGGGTGGGATCGATCAGGTCGGCCGGATTGGTCTGCCCACCCTGGGCACTATTGTTGTTGCTGTATGGTACCGTTGGGGCTGTGGGAGCAGAGTTTCCGCCGCCGCTGCCTTGAGAATAGGCGGCCAGTGCAATGACTTCCGCCGATCGGTTCGAGGATGACTCGAGGTCCGTGGTGATTTCGTTTTCAAATGTCCAGGCAGCACTGGCCCAGGTCCAGGTGTTCAGATCATCGGCGTTATCATGAATGGCCAGGTGAATGGTATCGTCGCCCGGGTTTCTTTCCAGCTGCACCCAGTATGCCTGATAGGAGGCGCTGAGGGTCTGTTGAGCAATCCAGCTGCTGCCGCCGTTGCTGGAAGTTTTATACCTGAGCCCCGTCGAATCGGAATATACCAGAAGAATGGCGTCACTGCCGCTTCCAGAATCCCAGATCACATCGAAGGGTCGGTTGTAGTCCGAATTTCCATAGAGAATATTCGTATGGGAGGTGGAAATCGAGCCCCAGTTGCGGGTGTCCCCGTCGTAAGCAATCGTGTACAACCTGTCGGCCGAACTTACATCTGCTCCAATGGCGAGGATAAGGTCGTCACCCCCGGGTTTAGGCTTCAGCCGCAACCATTTCACCGTGTTG
>JASFPE010000487.1:0-4323 GCA_050116155.1 Desulfobacterales bacterium | reverse complement strand
GTTCTAAAACCATGTTCGTACTGATTTTAAGTTGCCTTATTAGCGAAATTTTTAGCTCATATTCCGTAACCTACAACTCGTAACGCGCACCTCGTAACTCGCAACGCATCACCCGAAACGCGAAACACGCAACCCGAAACGCGAAACGCGAAACCCGGAACCCGGAAAATGTACGAAGACAAGGAACTCCAAGAATACAGGGATCTGTTAAAGGCTCCGGATCATTTTGAGGAAGGTTTTGACTGGAAGACGATCGTCGGATCCATTTTTATCGGTTTCCTAATGATGCCCGGCAGCATGTACCTGCAACTGGTTATCGGTACCGGTATCGGCCCGGCAGCACGATGGGTTACCATCATACTTTTTGCCGAGTTGGCCAAGCGTTCCTACAGTGAACTTAAGCAACAGGAGATTTTTCTACTCTATTATATGGCCGGGGCGGCTCTGGCGACACCCTTTCAGGGACTATTATGGAACCAGTATCTCGTCCAGTCCGATGCAGCCCGGATGTTGGGGTTAACCGAATTTATCCCCACCTGGGTGGCACCATCATCGGATTCCGTTTCATTGGTAGAGCGAACCTTTTTTCATCGGGACTGGTTAATTCCCATCCTTTTGCTGTTCGGCACCCAAATTATTCAGCGTATTGATCAGTTTGGTTTAGGGTATGCACTTTATCGAATAACCTCTGATGTAGAAAAGCTGCCTTTTCCGATGGCTCCGGTGGCTGCCCTGGGAACTATGGCACTGGCGGAATCTACAGAGGAGAAACAAAAAAGCTGGAAATGGCGTGTGTTTTCCGTCGGGGGGGTTATCGGTCTTGTATTCGGCGGCATCTATGTTCTGCTGCCTACCGTATCCGGACTCATTCTCATGGAGCCCATTCGGCTGATTCCGATCCCCTGGGTTGAGCTCACCGGCCACACCGAAGATGTCCTACCGGCGGTGGCCACCGGTATTCAGTTTGATCTGGGGCTCCTGTTTATTGGTATGGTGCTTCCCTTTTGGGCGGTGATTGGCGGGCTGGTGGGGTTGCTCATTACGGTGGTGGCAAATCCGATTTTATACGAACATGGGATTTTGCATCGATGGCATCCGGGAATGGGAACGGTAGATACGGTATTTGCCAATAATTTTGATTTTTATTTAAGCTTTGGGATTGGCTTGGGGTTGGCCATTGCCTTGATTGGTATCTGGCATGTCGTGCGCTCTTTCAGCAACACCGGCACCGAGCAGCGTGGTAGTTTCAAAGATCTGTTCCGACCGCCGCCGGGTCGTGGAGATTTTAATTTCTGGATTTCCATTGGTATTTATGTCTTTTCCACCATCTCCTATGTCCTGCTGTGTGTCTGGCTGGTCCCTAATTTCCCGTGGATTTTTTTTCTGGCATATGGATTTATTTATACCCCGATCGTATCTTACATCACAGCGCGTATGGAAGGCATTGCCGGTCAATTTGTCAGTTTGCCGCTGGTTCGGGAGGCCAGCTTTATTGCCGGGGCAAAATATTTCGGCTACCAGGGAATTGAAATTTGGTATGCACCAATTCCGATTCATAACTATGGTGAAGCCACGGTAAATTTTCGCCAGATTGAACTTACCGGCACCAGTATTCGTGGGATTATCAAGGCAGAAATCGTCGTTTTCCCGGTGGTGATGGTAGCCAGTTTATTATTTTCCCAATTTATCTGGCGTCTGGCGCCCATCCCTTCCAGCGCCTATCCATTTGCACAGGAACTCTGGCATCTGCAAGCCCTGAATTCGCTTTTGATGCAAACCTCTACCCTGGAAGGAAATTCGTTATTTTACCAGGCCCTAAACTGGATTTATGTATTGGCCGGTATGGGCCTGGGGGTGATTACGTATGCCATTCTCATGTTATTGGGATTGCCCATTTTGCTTGTTTATGGAATGGTCCGGGGGTTGGGTCAGAGCACGCCCCACGGGCTTATTCTCGAGGTGGTGGGGGCACTGCTGGGCCGTTTCTTTTTCCTACGGCGCTATGGTGCCATGTGGCGTCAATACGCCCCGGTGCTTTTAGCCGGTTTTTCCTGTGGCATGGGCCTGACCGGCATGTTTGCCATGGGCGTTACACTGATTCTCAAATCCCTCGGGCGTTTGGCGTATTAGATTCTTAAAAGTTATATTTGTACATTTTGTGGCAAGAAAATTATATTGGATATTTCCAATAATTGAATATTTCAGGAATTCTATCTATTTTAAAAAACCGATCGTAAAAATGATGGAGCGAAGCGACATCCATTTATCTTCAATTTTCAATCTTCAATATTCAATTCCGGCTAGTCCGGGTAAGGAGTCATTATGAGAAAAACGTTCATTTTGCCTATAATTTCAATCATTTTATGGACTTCTGGGACCTGTTTGGCGGAGGCGCCACATCAGGTCGGGCCATTTGTGTTGAATAAGAACATTGCCGATTATCAGGAATATGTCATCATGGAGACCGCCTTGCCCATTCGTCATATGGAGAATATCGAAGAAGTTGAAACCAAACCGATTGAAGGCTTTAAAAGCGGTATTATAGCCTATGCGACCTGCACGGCACCGATGCATATTGTCCGAATTAAGCTAAAGTATACTGATTCGAGCAAAAAGTTTTACGAGGAATTGCTGAAGCGAATCAAAAAGCGATTCGGTGACCCCAGCGAATATCGCGGCGATCCGTTTCACATCGTAATCGGATGGAAATGGTCTTTTGTAGATAAGGAGAACAACAAAATTAGCTTGACCATCCAGCACAATACGATGGACCAGGAGGAAAAGAAAGGAAATTCGATTAAGTTGACGATGACCAACTTGATCGAAAAGGATCGGCTTTGCTACAAAGAAAAGGCGCTCGATCAAAGCGAGAAAATGCGGCAACAGAAGTGGAAACTCACGGTACCAGGGCTGAAGGGCTGGGATCGCTTTTTACCGCGATAGTGTGCAGGTTTTGAAAAGTTTTATCATTTGAGTCAGGTAAGAGATAATCGGCTATAATGGCAACAAATGTCATTGGAATGTTGGAATACTGGAGTATTGGAACAATGGGTTTATCGGATTGGGCCATTTTACACTTATGATGCGGATAAAATAAGATAATATCCGTTTCTAACACCCAACATTCCATTATTCCATCATTCCAATATTCCAACGGAATTTAGGTACACCCTTCAAAGGATCATCAAAGCGAGGTCCTCTGTGAAAAGACTTGTCCCCAAAGGTTAATTGAATCTATAATTTTGAGTTATCCAAATCAGATTACCACCAAAGAAATAGCCTGGAATGGCATCAGCTTTTGCGTTCCTTCGTCCTGGGAGATAGCTCAGATTGGTGCTCGCCATCTGATCCTCGAGGACGACGCTGATCCAGTCATGGAAGTCAAATGGGGATTCATTAAAGGAAGATTTTCCCACCGAGCTCACCTGAAGCGTTTAAGTGCCTTCCAAACAAGACAACTGAAAAAGACAGTTCAAGAATGGGTGCTGCCAACAAAATGGGAAAAAGCATTGGCCGGTTTTCAAGCCACTGGTTTTTCATGGCAGGCAGAAACAAAAAGCGGCCGAGGCGTGATCCTGTATTGTTCGATGTGCCACAATGCCACGCTAATTCAATTTTTCCAGTCAAAATCCAGCGTAGCAGTGAAGACTCCCTTGGAGGTGCTGAGTACCTTTCAGGACCATCGGGAGGATGGCCAGACACTCTGGGCCGTTTTTGACATTCGTGCGGTGGTGCCGGCATATTTTAAGATGGTGGACTACCGCTTCGAGCCTGGAAATTATGAACTTGCCTTTGAGCATCGCGGCCAAAAGATTTTCTTGTATCGCTGGGCACCGGCTTCCATTTTGCTTGGAGAGCGAGATCTCAAACAATTTGCCGAAGCGATATCAGATTTTTCCGCAGGGGATCCGGTTCCCGTAAATATGGATGGTGGGCAGGCGATTGAGTTGAGTTCATCTCCGCGATTCAAATGGCTCAACCGTTTCAAACCGAAACCGTGTTTTCACTGGTTAGGATTATGGCATCTGGAAAAAAAGAACCGCATTCTCGGCGTTAAAATGCAGGGGAAAAGACCGTTTGATACACATATGCTAGACAGGGTATGCGTTGGTTATGAGAGTCTTTAAAAAAAGGCACAACAATATTGAGATAAGCCGCACGGACGCCTTAAAATTTACACCGGTGAAAAACATCCAAATTACAGAAGAACGATTGGAAAGCGGGGAGGTCGTTGTTCATTATCCGATAACCCTGCGACCCTGGTTTGGCGGTCTGGTTAAGCGTTTCGGAGGGACACATGATGGAATCCGGCCCAAACCGCTT
>JASFPE010000486.1:0-4362 GCA_050116155.1 Desulfobacterales bacterium | reverse complement strand
GACTTTAATAGGCCATCTTATAAAACCGCTTGTTATATCCATTTGAAACATGTATTTTTGCCTAAGTCTGGTTTATGGCGAACTCCGGCTCCGAAATCGCGCCAAATTTCGTTCCGATTCTTTGGATATCACAACTTTGCCCGAACTGTTGTTACTCTCAATTAATCGCAACCCGGGTGATTTTTGGTTTTTGCCAGAGGATATCTGCAAAACCCACCTCAGGTATTCGCCTTTCTCCAATCCATTATGAGTTCCCCTTTTTTTTCAAGAATTCCTGTAAAAATACCGATAAGAAAATAGAAACCACTGGCTTTTTAATTCATTTTAACAATATTCCAGGGAATCATTGTGACAATGTAAGTTTGAGCATCGTATAAAATGGAAAAAGTATTTGAAAAAACATTGGTTATAGTCATTTTCGGGCTTTGTTTGATTTTGGCCATTTTTATTATTGACGACAGATTTGAGGTTCGATCCGCTTGCGCTAATACAAATGAGAACTTGTATAAAAATAAGGTTGTCAAAATTTTTGAAACTAAAGAACCAGTATCCCAGGAATTAAGTCTCCAAGAAATTGACAGACGAATTAATTCATTTTTTTCATACCTCGATGAACAACAATACGTAAAATCTTACAAATTCTTGAGCGGCTCAAAGCAGCAATTTGAAGAGATGTTTCAAATTTTAACATCAAATCCACCAAGTGTCCCGAGAGAGACCGATTCAATTGATAGGCTGATCAAAAATGTTTTTTATTTTTATCGGCTCTTAGGCAAAGAAAGAATAAAGTTTATTAAAGATATTTTAAAAAACGAGTCAGATATAATTGAACCCCTTATGCATACCCTTTATCTTATGTTCACTACAGACAATGAATATTTCATTTTAGAATCAGCACGATCATCCATTGAACAATTGTATGTATATGCTTGTTTCTTCTTGGAAACACTTGGTGGTAGGAGTTATTTGTTAAGGCGGGATTCAAAAGTTAGAATACTTATTTTATACTATTGCGTGCTCATAATTGATACTGCAAATCATGAAGGCCTGAACTCAAACGGGATTGACATTAGACCTCACCTCAAGCTTGTATCTAAGGATATTACCCACCAAACAGGCTTAAATTACAAAAATCATTATTTCATGAAATTAGAGACGCTTAAAAAAAATTATAGGTTGTCCTGAGCAAATCTATTTATGGTAGGTCTTCTACGTCACAATTCCCTCCTTCAAACCGCATCGTAAGTCTACATCACTTTGTAATTTCTATTGTAAGGTCATCAATGGACTCCAATAGCCTTAGATTATGATTCAACTATTTTATTTCCAGCGTGATTATTTCCTTTCCATCTGCTATTTATGATTTAACAATTCCGAATCCAAAATTCAAAAATTAGCGATTTGCAGCTTATTGCGTTTTTATAGATTGGAAAGCAAAAAAATAAGGAACTTCATTGAGGCAAAATAGTTTTAATAAGGTATCAGTGAACTTTTCTTTGATAATACTCGTGTCGGTATTATTCATTTGCACAATTCACCTTGGTTATGCCTCATATACTCAAGTTTTTGAAAAGAAACGAGATATCTTTGAAAGAAAAATTTCAGAGATTGCAGGACAATATATTGGAATAAGATACGAATTCGGTGGAAATTTTGAAAAATCTGGAGCAGTCGACAATTCCCATCTATTTTGTTTGATTTATGCTCAAGCAGCCGAGCAATCCGGGTTGGTATTTGCAGAGTATATGACCATGGACACGCTTTTAAAAAATACAGTTGAGGTTGAGCGCCATGATTTGAAGATAGGTGATTTAATGGTTCTTATTAATGGGCTTGCGGCGATGATATATAAATTTGAAAATCGTGATAAATTTTATTTAATATACGCCTCCGGGAGAAGGCGAGAAGTCATCTCATTTAATTCCCAAAATGTGGTTTTTGAAGCCTACTGGCTGAAAAATCTCAAAGGTTACTTTCGATTATCGAAAAGCATGTTATGGCCACAAAATTAGCAACGATTTAAAAATTTGGAGACTACATATTATTAAGTTGACAAATCAAATCCACAATAAATCTAAATCCCGTCTGATTTTGTCATAAGGCACGAAGTTTACAATAAATTGAGGCTCAAAAAAGTGTATATTCACTATGGCTAATCTACAAAATATTAGCAAGTGAAAATTCGGATGGACGATATGATATCACAACAATTCAGAGGCCTCTAAAAGTTGTGATACGTTTATCAGTATCAGTACTTTTGAGAGGTCAAATTTTATACAGATACTATCCATATATCGGTAACTGAGGCTCATCTGCGATTCGTTGGAAATTCATACTCTACAGCAGATTTCAAAATTCTATTTTAAACCTGCATTGCGCAACGCATCAAAAAGTTGCATTTTGAGCGCTTCATCTTTAAGGGTGGATTGTTTCTCCAAAATATCCACTGAGAATTTGGGATTAACTCTGAGCACCTGCCGGGCCGCCTGCCGCGCCTGATCTTCCGAACCGGTAAGCCAATAGGCCATCGTCAGACCCATATAGGCGTACATATAGTCGGGATTGCGCTCCACAATTTCGTTCCAGGTGGCAATCGCGTTATCGAATTGTTCAGAAAAAAGATAGGCCCAAGCGAGACTGTCCAGACGATTAATATTTTTAGCCGGATTCAGTCGAAGGGCTTTTTTAAGGCTCGAAATGGCCGCCTCGTATTGTCCATTACTTCTCAAAGCGTATCCCAGCATAGTGTGAACACCGGCACTATTCGGACTCTGTTCTACGGCTTTCTCACCATAGCCAATCGCTTTGTCCAAATCTTTTTTCAGAAGATGGATACCGGTTAGCAGGGCATATTCTGGTGCGGTAAAGCCGCGGATTGAAATGGCTTTCTGGGCCATTTCTTCAGCCTTGGCGATGGATTCTGACGGCGTTTCGGTCATGCCCAACCAGATATCATCTAGATAGGTCCACCCTACTTCAAGATATGCCATCGCGTATTCCGGATCCAAGGCAACCGCTTCCCGGAATAGCTGTCGGGCAAAAAGAGAATCCTCCTTGGTTCTGCGTAAATAGTGTTCCTGACCTTTAAGATACTTTTCATATGCCTTGATGTTCACCGTATCGGCACCCATGCGAGCCATTTCTCCCATGGTGAGCTTTATTTGAAGAGCCAGCATAATGTTTTTGCAGATCTCGTCTTGCACAGAAAATATGTCATCCAATTTGCGATCATACTTTTCTGCCCACAGATGTCCGCCTGTTTTGGCATCGATCAGCTGGGTATTGATGCGTAGATTTTCATTGTCACGCTGCAGGCTGCCCTCCAGTATGTATCGCACCCCCAAATCCCAGGCTATCTTTTGGACGTTGACGGATTTGCCTTTATAGGCAAAACTTGAATTGCGCGCAATGACTGTAATATAGGGTATTTTCGCAATTGAGTTGATGATTTGATCCGCAATGCCATCGCAGAAATATTCCTGCTCAGGATCACCGCTCATGTTGACAAATGGGAGAACGGCAATAGAAGGTTTGTCAGGCAATGATAGCGGTGACTTTCCAGGTAATCCGGCCCTTCGTAATCCTTCGGCAAAGTGATCGACGTCCGCTTGATTCTTCCAACCAGCGGCCTGTCTTTGTTTCCAGCCTTCAATAGACCACTCAGGCATGATCCTGAGTAGCTCCGCGGCCTCAGCTCGGGCCTCAGAGTCCTTTCCCAGCATTCCATAGGCGGCTGCAAGTGTACGGTGACAACCCTCATTATCAGGTGTCAGCGCACATGCCTTTTTGCTAACTCTCACGGCCTCTTCGTAATTACCTGTCAAAAAGTAGGCATAGCCAAGTTCAAGGTAGTACCCAGGGGATGGAAAAGGATCAATTCTGATTGCCCTATTGAAATAATCAATAGCTTCAAGGCTTCGACCAGAAAAGCATAGCGCCCGGGCGAGGCTATTGTAAGGCCCGGCTGCTCCGGGTGCGAGGTCTATGGCTTTTTTAGCCTCCTTAACGGCATTCTCAAAGTCCCTCTTACTTGCATAACACCCCACCAGTGCTATGTTGCCAACATAATCCGTCTCATCTAAACTCTGAGCTTTTTTCGCATATTGGATAGCCTTCTCCAGAGACTGCCTCCGGGCTTTGCTCAGACCCATGGATAAGTCAGTCAGATGAACGATCGCGAGCATTGCATACGCTCTTGCATACTCTGGGTCCATAGCAATTGTTTCCTCATACAGTTGCCGGGCTCGAACATTTCCATCTCTGGTAAACTGGAGATAGATTGACAGTGCCTCTAGGGCCTTTAGATAAGCCTGGAGGTTTTGTGTACCCTTAGTCTTAACCCCTATTGGCCCAGAGGTAAGC
>JASFPE010000485.1:0-4370 GCA_050116155.1 Desulfobacterales bacterium | reverse complement strand
GGGAATCCAGAAATCGATCTCGCTTGCTTTTTAAAGATAACCAGATAATCTTATCGTCTGATAGAAGTTAATTGAGCTTATTTTAAAAAAATTTGAGATTAGCAAAAAAAAATCGATATTTTTTGAGGAAATCATAAATAAAATAAAAAATCATTGACAGAATCATCAGCTTTTTTTAAGCATCACTTGTCAGCAAAAATATTGATTTTATCTTAATCGTTTCTGCTTGTTCAGAGGAGGATCTTATCATGGGCTCGAAGCCATGGAGAGTTGTTAACCCATCCGGGACTAGACGCGTGATTGTTACCAAGGAACTTCCAGGTGAGCGTTGGCTGGAGATGCTTACCACAGCGGATTGCAAAGTCGAAATCTGTACATCGCCCGATGTGCTGAGTATCGATGAGATCAAATCAGCCATGGGTGGCCAATGCGATGGTGCCATCGGACAGTTAACCGAAGAATGGGGCAAAGAGTTATTTGCGGCGTTAAAAAATGCAGGGGGCACGGCTTATAGCAACTATGCGGTCGGTTACAACAACGTGGATGTAGATGCCGCCACAGAGCATGGGATTCCGGTGGGAAATACCCCGGGTGTATTAACCGAGACCACCGCCGAAATGGCGGTAACCTTAACGTTTGCGGCCGCTCGTCGGGTGGGTGAATCTGAACGGTTTTTGCGTGCAGGTCGTTACGACGGATGGCTACCGACGCTCTTCCTGGGTGAGCTGTTATGGAGAAAGACGCTGGGAATCATTGGCGCGGGACGCATTGGTTCGGCTTATGCTCGGATGATGATCGAAGGGCACAAGATGAATCTCATCTATTTTGATCTTTACCCGAACAGCGCTCTGGAGAATTATATTTCTGATTACGGTAAGTTTTTGACATCCCAGGGGCAAGATCCGGTATCTTGCAGGCGCGCAGACAGTGCCGAAGAGTTGCTGCGAGATGCGGACTGTGTCAGCATACACACGGTTTTAGATGAATCCACGCATCATTTGATTAATTCAGAGCGCCTGGCGATGATGAAAGACGACGCCATTTTGGTGAATACCAGCCGCGGCCCGGTGATTGATGAATCAGCCCTGGTAGCGCATTGCCAGACACATCCGAATTTCAGGGCCGGGCTGGATGTTTTTGAGGAAGAACCGGAATTGAAACCCGGTTTAGTGGATCTAGACAATGTGGTTATCGTACCGCATATTGCCTCGGCCACCAGTTGGACCCGGCAGGGCATGGCGACTCTTGCGGCTTGCAATGTTGCCGGACTCCTGATGGGATATCCTGCCTGGAATCAACCGGATATTTTGTCGTTTTTAGAAGGAGATGCACCCAAGGCGGCGCCCAGTATTATCAATGCCAAGGAATTGGGGATTCCGCTGTTCAAATGATGGAGTTTAGAAGTTAGAACTCAAGGGGTGGGATTCATCAATTTATCATTAATTCTGTGGGAGCGGCATCCTGCCGCGATTAGAAATCCAGGCAATCTGCTATGATCGTGGCTGGAAGCCCCGCCCACAAGAATCGACATCGTGTATCGATTATATTTAACATTAAACAATTTAGATCACGCCTTTTATATCTTGGCACGCGCGGCCCTGAACCTCAGCCTCTGAAAGCTGATACCTGACACCCGACACCGATTAGTTGCAAGCGGCAAGAGGCTAGAAACATAAATTAGCAAGCCAAAGGATAAATAAATAAGTAATCTGCTGAAGGAAGGAAAGGAACGATGAGAATCGCAGAACGAATTTCACGGTTGGGTACGGAGACGGCCTTTGCAGTATCGGCCGAGGCTGCCGCATTTGCAGCCAAAGGCAACAAAGTATACCCGTTTCATTTGGGCGATATGAATATTCTAACGCCGACGACCGTTATCGATGCCGCCACCAAGGCCATGAAAGACGGCAAGACCGGTTATTGCCCCAATGCCGGTATCCCTCAGCTGCGTGAAGCTCTCGCTGCCGACGTCAGCGCCTCACGCGGATTGCAATACACTATGGAGAATGTGGCCGTCCAACCGGGAGGCAAACCCACCATCAGCAAATTTATTCAGACCCTGATGAATCCCGGAGATGAAGTTTTATACCCCAATCCGGGATATCCGATTTATGAATCTCAGATTGAGTTCCATGGGGGCAAGGCCGTTCCCTATACCTATTTTGAAGGCGATGACAATTTTGAGATCGATTTGGATATGCTTGAAAGGCAAATCAGCTCCCAGACCAAATTGTTAATCCTCAATGACCTGCAGAATCCTACCGGGGCAGAATGTTCGGTTGCGGAATTTGAAAAACTGGCGGAATTGGTGCGCAAACACGATCTTTACGTACTTTGCGATGAGGCTTATTTCGATATCCGCTATGAAGGAAAGAGCACCTCATTTGCGGCGCTGCCGGACATGGCCGAGAGATGCGTCATCCTTTATACTTTCTCAAAGAAATTTGCGATGACCGGCTGGCGTCTGGGTGCCAGCATTGGCCCCAAAGAAATCATCGACGTGATTGCCAAACTTAACGTCAATGACGAATCATGTTCGAATCACTTTATTCAATATGGTGCCGTTGAAGGACTCACTGCAGACCAGGGTGAAGTCGAACAAATTCTTAAGACCCTGAAGGAGCGGCGCGATGCAGCCGTTGATATTCTCAACTCCATCGAAGGTGTCCACTGTTTCCGGCCCAATGCGACCTTTTATCTTTTCCCGAACATCACCGGGGCGATGAAGAAAAAGGGCTTTTCAACCTATGATGAATTTCGCCACGCGTTGTTGCATGAAACCGGTGTCTCGGTATGTTCACGGCTGCACTTCGGCCGTCCTTTGGAAGGTGAAAAAGACTTTTACATCAGGCTGGCCTATTCCGGAATTGATAGAGCGGAAATCAAGGAAGGCCTATCTAAATTTAAATCGTTTATTGAAGGCTAAACATATAGCAAGGTTTCAAAGGTTCAGGGTTCACCGTTCAAGTTTACCATATCTCAAGATCGTAGTGTTGTTTCTCATATGTATTCTATTAAACTTGCCTGCCTGCCAGCTTTCTGGCGGGGTACTTGGATTTTTATAAATTCTAAGACCATAAATATATTTAAATATCCGCTCCCCATTTTATTCATGGCAAAGATACAATTTATCCTTATAAATAAAGGGTCTAGCGGGAATTTATCGGATGATTTATATTTGCAATTTTGCAATAAATTCGATACACTATAAGCCATGAAGCCCAAAAAGGATAATCCAATGTCTAAACCGGATTCTAAGCAAAAATCCGTCTCGGATGCTGTCCCCGGACGCCGGTCAACTGATCTGACGGATTTGCTGAAAGCAAGCCGCAGCCTTAGCGATATCCTCGACCACGAAGAGCTTTATTCGGCCTTTGCCGGCATTGTACAGGAGAAAATCCCGGTACGATCCCTATCTCTTTTTGTCTATTATCCAGCCACTGAAACCTTCAAAATGGTCTTGAACCATGGATTGGGTAATCTAAATTTTAAGTTTCAACGGGATGATGAGCTTTTTTGGAAAAACATCTCAGATGACAAACCATTCTCGCTGCTTGACGATAATGGTAAAATCCTTTTTCCGGAAGTTTTTGAAAAGTATAATCTGAAGATACTGCAATCCAAGCTGTGGATACCCCTGGTAATGCGGGGAGAAGTCGTCGGTCTTTTAACCATCGGCGAGAAAATCAATAATCAGTCTTTTGACGAATTTGAATTATATTTCCTGAAACAAATTGGAGCTCATGCGGCGATTTGTATAAACACCTGTCGGCTTTACGAACAACGAAAAAGAGAAAAGGAAGATTTGGATAAAACCCTTCAGAATCTTTCCCTGCTTTACAGCATTGGCAAGGCCATGAATTACATCAGCGACCTGAAGAAACTGCTTCAATTCATATTAAGCCAGGCCATTGAGATCACATCAGCGGAGAAGGGTTCCATTATGCTTTATGATGCCGAAAAGGATCGGTTAGTTATTCGCGTCTTGGCCGGACTTGCGGATACTGAATATCAGGAGAAGGTAAATAATAACGAAATACAATGCCGTAGCTTTAAACCGGGCGAGGGCATTGCCGGGCGTGTTTATATGACCGCCAGGCCGATGATTGTCAATAACATTCAAGATGATGATTTTTTTATCGAGTCGGAGACCTCTTTCGTCAAATCCATCGCCTGTATCCCCATGATCGTTTACAGCGATGTTATCGGCGTGATTAATGTAACCAACAAACGGGACGAGAGGAATTTCTCTGATGAGGATCTGCAGATGCTGAAAGCCGTTTCCGACCAGGCCGCGGTTGCCGTCAATAAGGCCCAACTCTGGGACATGGCCGTGACAGATTCTCTAACCGGACTATATGTCCGGCGCT
>JASFPE010000484.1:0-4378 GCA_050116155.1 Desulfobacterales bacterium | reverse complement strand
CGAACGCCCAGAGTCCGGGCAACCGTTTCGGCATCCTTTGTATCATCGGGATGGTTAATCTTGGATGGTAATATGTAGCCAACGAGTTCAAGACTGGTCTGGTTTGCAGCGTTGTGCTGCTTAAAACCTCTTTGCACCAGGGCGGCAGTGGTGCTGGAATCAACACCACCCGATAGTCCGATCACGCAGCCGGTCGCTTCAACATTTAAGACTACAGCGACCACAAAGCTTCCAATTTCATCGGCAACCTTCTCACAATCTATCCTGGCAAGTTTGATGTGTTTCATTTCTATCCCTTAATGATGCCTCTAATTCTGTCCCATGCTGTATTAATTTTGCCACGATTGTCAAGAGCTATCTTGGCTATGCCGCTTCATTGGGCAGATTTTAGAACTTATGTTCGGCGATGCTTATCATTAAGGGTTAAATTAATCGACTAATTTTTATAGAAATATTGAATCTTTCGAACTCAAGTTAAAAAAAGCCTAAATTTCTGAGGAAAAAGGCCGATACCTAAAGTGACGGGCTTCTCGGGTGTGCGTGCATCTTTTTTTGCCAGGCTCTCAAGCATATAAGTGAGAAGGACGCTGGAAAAAAACAACGGCATTCTGGGAAGTCCCTCTACTAAGATAAAGCTATTCGTAAGCAAGCACCCGAATTATACCAATTGTGGCACCACTGTCATCGGTTGTGCAGGCGTCGCTAACAGAAAATACCTTCTGTACCTTGCTTTCTTCGATAAACCTGTTGACCATATTGTCCAGTTCTTCCAGCTCTTTTCTGGCTTGAAATATTTTCAGCGGGCTGGCGAATGTTTTAACCTTCATGTTTTCAGCCTCCTTACTAATGTATCGTTTTATTAGGTAATTACCAATGCTCGAATTAATCTAATTAACCTGTCAGCGTTTTCAATCAAATAAGGCATCCCGCCTGTATCTCAGATAATGATCGGCTATATAGTTCAGGGGTTTTTGGGCAATCTGAAAATTTTCATCTAGCTCCTGGAAAACGTCCGACAAAATAAATGATTTGCGGAAATCTTCATCTTCGCGCAGAATTTGTTTTAACTTCCATTTATCTGAAACTTCCGGAGACCTGGTTTCTACAAGAAACTCAAAATCCCTTTCGGTGAGTCTCATTTTTTTTGCTTTCCAATCGGACATTTATCTGACAACATTCTATATATAGACAATCGGTGCCAATCCCTTACGTCTGCGGATGGCCTCCAATAGCCCCACAGTTCCGGTCATCATATTGTCTCCCAACGGCGCACCAAACACAATCGGCAGGCTCGAGTTTTCAACCAGCTTGCGCTTTGGGCCGGTGGCAATGATGACATCATCGTCATCAAAACCAATGTCCTTGCGCATAAAGGCACCATGGCCGCCCTCCATCAGGATTTGTCGGTGCTCCAATTTTCCTTCACCCAAATCGCGCAGCAGGGCCTCCAGCCGTTCCAGGGTGATGTCAACCGTATGGTATTCAAAAAAACCGGCAATTTCATCTGACCTCATGGCGGCGCCGATGGTATGTGAAGTAGCCACATCCAGAATGAATATTTTATTTTTATCTTTCGCCAGAACATCCTGTGATGCTCCTAAGATGGCCGCCATTCCGCTGTCCATGACATAAACTTCGGTTGCCGGCAAGGTCCCGGCAGACTTGGCCAGTGAACTCAAACGGTTCATTTCAGACGGCACTTCATCATCCTTAAAGAGCAAGGCGTGCGCATATGGTTTTTCTTCAAGCAGGAATTTAAACATATTATGACGAAAATCCAGATGCGACTCGCCTTCCGGCGGCACCCCGTGATCCTGGGCACAAACGGCCACAGCATCAAATTCAAACGCAACACCAAATCCATCTACAATCTGCTGGATTCTATCGGCATCAAGATCTGTCAGGGTTATTTCAGAATATTGCTTATTATCACGCAGCGCTTCGGCTTCTTCATCGGTGATGATGTTTATATCCCAGGATCTGACTTTTTCCAGATTGTGGTGAAGGGTGGCCGCGGCCGAAGTTGAAATCAACACCCCGGAAGTTTTTGCACGATCTTGTAAAACTTTGGTGATGGGCCCTCCCCCCATTTCACAGCCCGTAATCAATAAATTACCGGAACAGGCCGCAGCCTTTTCAGCGATGTAGCGAACCGGTGACTTTACAACCGCCTTGTAGTGTAGATCGGTCTCCGTATCATAATACAGGATATCCATGGTTCCGGCACCAACATCCACCATCAGATAACGGCCCATACATTAAAATCCTCTATTCATTCTGTTCGTTTTGCTTCTGCAAAATTTTTTTTTCGGATTAAGTATCGGCTTTCTTCACTCGCGTGATGAACAACAGACCCAGGCCGGCCATTATCGTGAAGAACACAAAGGCCTGATCGTAACTACCGGTCTTATCCCTCAAGATACCTGAAACCCAGTGGGTCAAAATTGCGCCGCCTCCATAAAACGGCGTCCAGGCACCAATAACTGTGGCCATGGCCTCACGTGGAAAATAATCTCCGGCCAGGGCGCCATATATAGGAAACGTCGCCCCGTAGAAGATGGCCAGACACCCAATGAACACACACAGCATCATCCAGGTGTCTCCGGCAAAAAGGATCCCGGCCATCGCTGCGGTAACAATTGAATTTGAGATGATGATGGTTTTTTTGCGGCCCAGATAGTCCGAAAACGGTAAAACGGTTAGCACTCCCACCATCTGTCCGATGCCGTGAATGGTCGCTAACAAACTGGCTTTTTCAATGGGCATTTGCAGCTGGTATTTGGCATAATCCACCATGAAGGTGGTCATACCATACAGACTGCCGGCGATGGCAAAATAGGAACAACCAATTACCCAGAAGCGGCTGTTTTTCAAAATAGCTACCAGGGGAACCGTTGCAGGATTTGGTTGGGTACCGGTACTCCCATCGTGCAGCGACACTGTGTTTGAACCCCACGGTTGAAGGCCAATGTTTTGGGGATCATTGCGCAGAAAGGCCCAATTCACAATGGCCATCAGCAGGGCCAGAGCGCCTAAAAAGAACCAGGCATAACGCCAGTTGAAATTCTCAAAGATCCAGGGGAAAATGATTCCCGTGGTGGCAAAACCCAACCCATAGCCGGTCGAGAGGATGCCCAGCGCAAGCCCCCGGCGGTGAAAGGCAAACCAGCGCTGAACCAATGTGATCACCGGTCCCCACAGGCCTGTGGCGCCGAGACCTGCGATGGCGAAAAACAGGCATGCGGTCCACAGGGCATCGACGGTTCCCATGAAAAACACCCCGCAGCTAAAAATCACCAGGCAACAGGTGATGACCGGCCTGGCCCCGAGTCGATCGGTCACATATCCGGTAAGCGGAGCGATACAGACGTAGGTGAACAGCAAAGAATTGATGATCGATCCACCGCCGGCGCGGCCGAAACCAATGGTCCGGATCATCTCCGGCAAAATCACACCATAACCGAGGCGCACCGTGTAATTGACAAACAGGTTAACAAAGCAAATTCCCAGAATAATCCACGCCCAATGCAAGACTCGTCTACCATCCACAAGCAATTCTCCTTTTCACTGGCCGGTTTAACCTTTTTTATCTATTAATTTCAAGAAAATTGCGACAAAAGTAAACCGGACCACCAAAGCAGGTGGTTTATCTTTTGACTTGTTCAAGTACATATGCCATAGAGAATTTCCTGTAGGTTTTGTTTTCGGTGACATTTAACGAGAACTTCTAAGTTTGGAAATCCGGCATGTTTTTCAGATCAAAGCGCCTGTGGGACAAACCACCCTTCAAAAAAAACTATGATGCAGTGATCATCGGCGGCGGATTGCATGGATTGGCCACCGCCTATTTTCTGGCACGTGATCACGGCATGCATAATGTGGCCGTGATCGAAAAGCGACACCTCGGTTTTGGAGGAGCGGGGAGAAATACGGCCATTGTGCGCGCCAATCAGCGCACCAGTGAAAATCTGCCCCTTTACAAAGAAGCCCTGGAACTTTGGCCCATCTTGACCCAAGAGCTGGATTTTAATCTCATGTTTCACAACTGCGGCAACCTTAATTTAGCGCACAGCGAAGCCGCCCTGAAAACCATTCGGCTGCAGGTGGCATCTGCCCGTTTCCATGGCATCGACAGCCAGATGGTGGATCCGAAACAGTGCCAAGATTTAATTCCGGCACTGGATATTTCCGATCGCCCTCGATATCCTGTTTGTGGTGGTATGTTTCACCCACCTGGCGGTATTTTACGGCATGATGCGATCGTCTGGGGATTGGCAAAAGGCGCGTCCAAATTGGGCGTTCATCTTCATCAGCAAACTGAAGTTACCGGCATTGAAGTCGAAAATCAAAAAATTGTATCTGTTGGCACCAGCAGGGG
>JASFPE010000483.1:0-4381 GCA_050116155.1 Desulfobacterales bacterium | reverse complement strand
CCGGCTTTCCAGGAAACGGCTTTTTTACGGTGATGACCAATTGCTCCACTGATTGCTGTGGGAAGAACAACGGCAAGGTTCGTTCCAAAGGCGATTCTAATCGCAATAGTGGGGTCAACGCCTATTAAAGTGAGTGCCCAAAATTGAACGGGTACCATAATGAAACAACCACCGACGCCCAATAAGCCTGAAGCAAAACCAACGCCAACACCTGTTATAAGAAGAGCTATTATTTGAGTGGATGCTATTTCCATAATGTACTCTCCTTTCCCTCAATGAAATTGATTATGAATGTATTTAATCATTGAAAGAAAGGACTAAGTGCCAATCCATCAACAATGACATGGCTTTCTTTTCATATAGTTCACTTTGAAGTTATTCATGTTTCTTTCCGTAAATTTCTTTTCTATCATTTACATAATGTTTCATAAATGTATCTAAACCCTTTTTCAAGAACGTATTCAAATGCCAGATTTCCCTGGTTACATGTGTGCTGTTTTTTGGGAATATCACATAGACCCATGCATGATAGGACTTACCATCTTTGGCCTTAACCTTTAAAATTTTTCTTTCGTACAACTCGCCCTCAAACAAGTCCAGAACCTTTAAATCTTCATCATTCACGCCGTAATACAGTATACCTGATGTCTCATCATCAGGTGATTCAATGATTCCCGGATATTCGGCATTTTTTACTCTATAGATGGCGTATCCGGGTAATCTGGCATTTACACCATGGTATGTTTGCCCGGTGACGGCCTTCATTACTTCCGGTATTTGTAGGGTACCATAACAAAAAAGCCGATTTGTCATTATTTACTCCTCTCTAAAAGCGAATGGACCAACACGTAAGCCCTCCATCCATTTTTCTAACCTCGCTCATGTCCAGCTCAATAATATCGAGCCCCAGGGGTGCCAGTTTTTGTTTTGTTTTTGGAAATCCTTTCGGGATCAATAAACGATCATTGACCCAGAGTGTATTGGCCGCATAGGCTTCGGTATCGTCAACGACTATTTTGTCGTATCGTTCGAGGCCCGCTTTGTTTGCGAAATCTTTGGTCACAATTAACGTGTTGTTTCCAAGATAATTGATACTTGATTTTAAATGCAGACCGGCTTGCACCGGAATGGTTTGCCAGGTGTTGCCATAGGCTTTTATAATTTGGCCCAGATGTTCGGCGCCCTCCGCATTCGTGCGCTGTGATATGCCGATGAAGAAATGGTTGCCCACCATCAGTACGTCTCCGCCATCTAAAGTTGCGGGCGGTTGAACATGAACAGTTTGGCGGTATTGTATCAGGACCGGGGCGATGGTATCCTCTTCACCTTGCCGGGCTTTAGCACCGGGTCTGGTGATCACGGCCACATCCGGAGTTACCACTGCGGTATCTTCGACAAAATGGGCGTCCGGATAGTCCGGCTGGTTCTCCAGCACGACGACTTCGAGTCCTATCGATCGCAGTGTTTCAACATAGGCCTCATGCTGTCTTGAAATCAATCCATAGTCGGCTGATCCAAGCTTTGAGGTCGTTAGTCCCCGGGCAAAATTCTTTCCAGGCTTTCGGGTGATGGCATGAGTGAAATACATTCAATCATCTTTCGGCCAGTGCCTGACTTTTTGGAGAATCTCTCTCACGTAGGAACATTCGCATTTTTCGCGACAGAGGTCTAAACTGTTCTGGTGAAGACAGTATTCCGGACATTGTTCTGAACCTGTTTTCCGTTCTTTAAAGATCGGCCCGCTGTAAAGATCTTTGAAAAGACCGGCCTTGATAGCGATGGTCGTCCGGCAGGTTTCGTGATTAAACAGAAACAAACCCAATTCCAAATCTTCAAAGTTGACCTGATATCCGACAAGAGTGACTTTGGGATCCCTTAAAAATTCTGTGCGGGACAGCCAGGGATAACGACAATATGTACATATTTTAAAAGCTTCCATCGGGATAGGCTAATTTTTGTATTCAAATAAACTGCGATAAAATCATTTGAAATTATCCACTTGCTCCTGAAAGTCCTGAAAACTGAGCACCTTAGCATAGGCTGAGCCTAAGGCGGACATGAAGGATCCATGGACGTCTGCTGCCGGTATGGTTTTCCCCCCAAACTCGAGATCTCTGGTTGCACACCCGTCATGAACGACCATGCAGCCAAATCCCAAATCAGCAGCTGCCCGGGTGGTCGCATCGATACACATATGGCTCATCGCACCGCATATGACCACACGCTTAACTGCAGCAGCTGATAAATGCTCATAAAGATCGGTCTCTCGAAAGCTGTTTGGATAGTGCTTCTGGACCACGATATCATCCGGCAGAGGCTTGATGCTTTCGTGAATTTTAGCCCCGTCCGTATCAGGCAGGAAAAATGTTGCTCTTTTTTGAATTGAGATATGCTGGATATGATAGGTCGGCCATTTGTTTTCTCTGAAAAAACCTAACAACTGCGCAGCTATTGCACCTGCAGCATTCATACCCACCAATTCCATGCTGCCGCCCGGAAAATAGTCATTCTGAAGATCAACCAGAATCAAAGCTGTTTCCATCGCGAGCTCCTTTCAAATCGTAGTTTAAGGTTTGCCGGTTTGCCAGTTTAGCCAATTGAGCCCGTACAGAAAGGAGTGCTGTCATATTTTTAATATTTACCGGCAAACGGGCAAACGGGCCAAACCTATTTCAAATCTTCCTTCAGTTTTTTGGCAATACTCACCAAATCTTCGTCTTCCATAAATCTGCCGACCAGCTGAATTCCATGGGGCAGACCGGATGGATCCAAACCAGAGGGAACTAATATGGTTGGAAGTCCACTGTTTGTCCATGGGACATTCATAATCGGATCTCCTGTGCTGGAAAGCCTTTGCGGTGCAAGATCTGTGGCAGAGGGGCACGCCCAGCAATCAATCTGTTGGGGTTAAATCGCATCAGATTGCCTCGTTGAATTGACTTGCAATAAAAACGTCAAGCAGATATTTAAAATATCTATACACTGGATGTAAAGGAAAATCCTATGAAAGAAAAAAATGATACAAACCACCCATCTGACACGGAAAATCAAACCTTGCAAGACAGGCTGAATGAGACCATCGGCGTGTTAACCCGGCGCGAAGTTGAGGCGCGTATTCTTGGGCCTATAATTGAGGCCCTCGGAAATGAATTCGGTCGAGACAGAGTCGTCGCGGTGTTGCGTGACACTATTGTTAAAATTGCCGAAGCCCAGGGCACTTTGGCTGCAGAGCTTATGGGGGGCAATTCATTGCGGGAATTTTATGATTCCCTCAAATTCTGGACCAAAGATGATGCCATGGAAATCGATCTCATCGAACAGACCGATGAAATATTTTCGTTTAATGTCACCCGATGTGGATATGCCGAGCTATACGAGAAACTGGGTATTTTAGAACTCGGAACAACACTTTCATGTGCGCGCGACTTCGCATTAATCAGGGGTTTCAACAAAGACATCACCCTGAAGCGCAGCCAAACCATCATGGAGGGAGCACCACACTGCGATTTTCGCTATAAATTGGAAAAGAAAAAAGATTGATAAAACTGGATCCATTTGAAAATGAAATCATTTATCCCGCGATACGCTCTCTTGACAAATGAATGGCGCTCCATTATGGTACCTTCACAATAAAGAAACCACCTCATCATTTTTTCTCCAGGAACCGGCATTCTTATGAGTTTTTTCGCGTATTTGCCTATGTAATTAACCGGGGCATCAGGCCGATAGCCGCTTGCCGGTTCCTTTGAACAGGTCGACGAATTATCCTGATGCAACGCTTTGTATCTATTCTCCAACAAACTAGTACAGACTCGGCACGCCGAGAGTCTGAAACCAAAAAATCGTTTTATTCAGAAAGGAGGTTGTACATGAAAAGAATCGCGTTGGTGATCATGATTGTCGTTTTCTCAATTTTCGTTACCTTTGCCGCAAGCCAGGCCAAACCCTTTAAAATTGCAGCAATTTTTCAGACTGCCATTGAGGAACCGTGGGACGGCGTTATCCATCAGGCCTGTTTGAGAGCAAAAAAGGAAATAGGGAACATCGAATATGAGTTTACAGAAAAAATTGCAGCGGCTGATTTTGAAAAAGTTCTCAGGGAGTATGCCGAAAGGGGATTTGACCTGATCGTCGGAGATGCTTTCCTGGCCGGTGAAGAGCCGGCGAGAAGGGTGGCCAAAGACTATCCGGAGATCGCTTTTGCATTCGGGTCAGAATTCGGCCCGGTGGCACCGAATTTCTCGGTATTTGACAACTGGATTCACGAACCATCCTATTTGTGCGGTGTCATTGCCGGACGGCTCACCAAATCCAATACGCTCGGGGTCGTGGCGGCCATACCCATTGGCGAGGTCAACAGATTGGTGAATGCCTTTACGGC
>JASFPE010000482.1:0-4387 GCA_050116155.1 Desulfobacterales bacterium | reverse complement strand
CTAACCGAAGCCGGCTTGAGCTTTCTGGGTTTTGGAGTGCCGCCACCCCATGCTACCTGGGGCAATATTCTATCCGACGGTAAGCGATTCATTTTTGATGCGCCCTGGCTTACGTTTATTCCGGGAGTCGCCATTCTGGTGGTGGTGCTTTCCTTTAACCTGTTCGGGGAAGGGCTCAGAGACGTACTGAATCCTAAGCTCAGGGAGAGGCAATAAAGAATAACGTCTAAAAAATAAATTGAGGAATTGAGGGATTCAGGAATATAGGAATTTAGGAATTTAGGAATTGATGAATGTGAATTCGGAATGTGGAATGCGGAATGCGGAAAATCAAAGATCAAACACCAAATATGAAACACAAAACACGAAACGCTACACCTGACACCTGACACCATACAACGAAATTCTTTGACGACCATTTTAGCAAACGAAACATGATGACCCATAACGACTTTCTGCTATCCGTTGAAGACCTGAAGGTCTACTTCCGCAGTGAGGAAGAGGTTGCCCGAGCGGTGGATGGCATTAGCTTTGACGTGCGCAGTGAGGAGACGGTCTGCCTGGTGGGCGAATCCGGTTGCGGCAAAACTGTATCTGCGTTGAGCATTCTGGGTCTGGTCCCGAGGCCACCGGGTGAAATCGTCGGGGGTCGCATATGGTTTGACGGAAAAAACCTGCTGGAGTTCTCCGAAGAAGATTTGCAAAAAATACGCGGCAATCACATATCGATGGTTTTCCAGGAACCGTTGACATCCCTGAATCCGGTTTTTACCATCGGAGATCAAATCGGCGAGGCCATCAACATTCACGAAGATCTATCCGAAGAAGACTTGCGGCAGCGCTGTATCCAGCTGTTGAGAGACGTCGGTATTTCGCCTCCCGAAGAGCGAATTGGCGATTATCCCCACCAATTGAGCGGCGGTCAGCGCCAACGCGTAATGATTGCCATGGCACTGGCGTGCAATCCGGACCTTATTATTGCCGACGAGCCGACCACTGCTCTTGACGTTACCGTTCAGTCCCAGATTTTAACGTTGTTGGCCACCTTGCAACGACAACATGCCATGTCGGTACTATACATTACTCACGATCTCGGCGTGGTATCGAAAGTTGCCGATCGCGTGTTTGTGATGTACGCGGGTATCATTGCGGAACAGGGAAAAAAAGAACAAATATTCAAGGAACCCCGGCACCCTTACACCCGGGCGCTGCTGGCTTCGTTGCCCAAACGTTCCAAACGGGGAAAGCGGCTGTACAGCATACCGGGAGCGGTGCCCAATCCGGCTTATAAACCCAGCGGCTGTCCGTTTCATCCCCGCTGTGAGTCTGCGATCGAGAGTTGCCGGAAAGACTATCCGGAGTTGTGCGATTATGGGGCCGGCCACCTTGCCCGATGTCCGGTAATCTACAGTCAGAATCAAGGGTAAATATTCACCACATGCAACAAACTCAGGTAAAAAATAGTGAGATTTTACAGGTCAAGGATCTGAGAAAATACTTTCCCATCAAACGAGGTTTCTTTCAACGCAGCACTGGCTGGGTGAAAGCGGTCAAAAATGTATCCTTTACCATTTCTACCGCAAAGACATTGGGCCTAGTGGGTGAGAGCGGTTGCGGGAAAACCACGGTGGCCCGCTTGATCCTAAAACTCCTGCAACCGGATAGTGGAAGCATTATTTTTAACGGTCAGGACATCACGGAATTATCCGACAAAGAAATGAAGCCCCTGCGCAAGGAAATTCAGATCATTTTTCAAGATCCTTATGGATCCCTGAACCCTCGCATGACCATCGGACAATCCATTTCCGAAGGACTTCGCATCGCCGGCCTCCGACAGGCCACGGAGCTCAGAGAAAGACTCGAACACTTATTGAAAATAGTCGGGATGTCTCCCCGCAGCATCGACCGATACCCCCATGAATTCAGTGGCGGCCAGCGCCAGCGTATCGGGATTGCCAGGGCATTGAGCGTGGATCCGTCGCTGATCATCTGTGATGAGCCGATATCCGCCCTGGATGTCTCAATCCAGGCTCAGATTATCAATTTGCTCAAAGATCTTCAGGATCAGCTGGAATTGAGTTATCTTTTTATTTCCCACGATCTCAATGTGGTCGGTTATCTGTGCAATTATGTGGCAGTCATGTACAAAGGCGAAATTATGGAATATGCGCCGGCTGATGAGCTCTTCGACAATCCCCGCCATCCATACACCCACCTATTATTATCTGCGGTGCCCGATCCCGACAAAAAAGATAGCGCCGAAGTACAAATGACTGGTGATGAACTGCAAAAAATGATAAATCCATCTGAGGGATGCAATTTTCAGGACAGATGCCCACTTCGAGAAGCTGAATGTCAGCACGGTGATCTGAATTTGGAGATGGTCAGTATCGAGCATTTCGTACGGTGCTGGAAAGTAGCAAAATAATTTATTAACTTAGTGGCTTCGCCCCAATCGACCTCCGGCCCGCAGGCCTCGTGGCCAGGAGAAAATGTGGAATGTGGAAGTTTTAGAAGCTCTAAATAACAAATCCAAAATCACAAATATCAAACAAATAACAATCTCCAAAATCCAGAATTCCAAACATGTTTTGGTCATTGAACATTGAAATTTGGGATTTATTTGGAATTTGGTGCTTGGAATTTGGGATTTTATCATTCGATAAGGAGGACCCTCACTAAATTGTACGATAGCGGAGCGAATACACCGGCAACGGAACTGGAGCTCAGAATAGCAAAACTGCAAGATTATCTAATAGAAATGAACATCGATGCCGCATTAATTCTACAGCGCGTCGATCTGTTTTATTTTTCGGGAACCATCCAGCAGGCAAATCTTTACATTCCGTCCCGAGGGGATCCTATTCTCTTGGCCGTTAAAAGCTCAGAGCGCGCAATGGCTGAATCGGCAATTAAACGGATTGTGCCCCTAAAAAGCCCGAAGACAATTCCGCAAATTTTAAAACAAAACGGATACGATATGCCCCACACTCTGGGATTGGAGCTGGATGTTCTGCCGGCCAATTTATATTTTAACTATCAATCTATATTTAATAATCCCCATATCGTGGACATTTCTAATGCTATTCGACTCATGCGTGCCGTAAAGTCAGACTATGAACTGAATATTATGCGTCAGGCCGGAAAGTTATCCGACGAAGTTGCCGGTACAGTACCGGAATTATTGCGCGAGGGAATGACCGAATTGGAGCTTGCCGGTAAAGTTGAAGCCGAGGCCCGCAAACGGGGTCATCAGGGAGTTGTTCGAATGCGTTTGTTTGGCAGCGAGATGTTTTACGGACATCTCATGTCCGGTGCCGCCGGTGCCCAGCCGAGCTTTCTGTCATCCCCCACAGGGGGTATCGGACCCAGTCCGGCAATGGCCCAGAGCGCCGGCTTTAAAACCATACAGCGTCACGAACCCGTTATGGTGGATTACATCTTCGCGCTCAGCGGCTACTGTTCGGATCATGCCCGCGTTTTTTCACTGGGAAAACTTCCCGAAGAACTGATGAGAGCTTTTGCTGTCACGCTTAAGCTTCAAGATATGATCAAAAAAATGGCCAAACCCGGTATTTGCTCCGGCGACATATACGAACACGCATTAAAAAAAACAAAAGAATGGGGCTACGCAGATTATTTCATGGGCTTCGGCCCTGAACGCATCCGTCTCGTCGGGCATGGTATCGGACTGGAAGTCGATGAGTTTCCATTTCTGGCAGCCGGACAAAATCTTGAGTTACAGGAGGGAATGACCATCGCCCTGGAACCCAAGCTGATATTTCCCGGTAAAGGCGTCATCGGACTTGAAAACAGCCACGTGGTCACCAGAGATGGATTGGAACAATTTAATAGCTTTCGTGAGGAGATTATCGTTATTTAAAAAAATACTGGGTTTCGCCCGTTAGCCGGTTTGCCCGTTGAGCCGGCTGAACGGATATGCTAACTGGCCAACTGGAAACGGGCAAACCGGCAAACGATATAAGGAGGTTAAATAAACACAATGGATACAACCCTATCTCCTGCCGAACTACGCCAATTAATCCGCACAAAAAAATGGACCACCCCCACATCCGGAGCCACTCCAGGTTATGTTCAGGCCAACCTGGCTATGCTGCCGGAAGAAGAGGCCTTTCACTTTTTGCTATTTTGCGTGCGCAATCCCAAACCGTGCCCGATATTGGATGTGCTGGAACCTGGTGTGACTGAGCCTGCCATCGCCCGCGGTGCGGATCTTCGTGCAGACGTACCCCGCTACCGGGTGTTTGAAAACGGTGAGCTAAAAACGGAGGTTGAAGATGTCGGTGATTATTTTGATGATGGCATGGTGAGCTTTTTACTGGGTTGCAGTTTCTCATTTGAAAACGCCATGCTGGCAGCCGGCTTG
>JASFPE010000481.1:0-4400 GCA_050116155.1 Desulfobacterales bacterium | reverse complement strand
ATGATAATACCATATGCTACCGGCATAACAGTGGTGGCAATTTCCTGCCAGCTCGGAAAATAAAGGTTCCAGTTCTCAAAGGGAAGTACCGGAATCGCCAATACCTGCAGAACCATAACCCAGCGATTCAAGCAAACACCAATAACCGCTAGAAGAACGGCGACAAATAAACCGATCTGACTTTTGCGGCCTTTACTGGTAATTAAAATCAAGGCCGGAAGAACACCGCATACGCCAATTTCGGCAATAAAAATCCAAAGGCCATATGCCGATCCGGAAGTACTGGTGTAAAAATCCATAAACGTAAGGCCCTTTGAAGGCGCCGTCACCAAAGCCCACCACAGCGTATCAATTATTTTGGCAACCATATACAGGGCCAGCATCCAGCCGGATATTTTGGCCAACAGTTCTATCACATTATCTTTAACTAGTTTTTTGCGCACCGCCTTTTCGGTGATTTTGGTGATCAAAATCGTAAAGCAGGGACCGCATGCAGCTGCCGACCAGGTAAACAGAAAGAATGTCCAGGGCCAGATCAACACACCTTCGCGAAATCCAAATGGCCGGCCAAAAAGAACGCCGGGAACGCCACCCAGAGAACCCTGATGGAAAAACGACAGAAACGCACCGGTGGCTGCAAATACAGCCATGATTTCGTGCATATTGTGACTGAGGTTATGAAAGAATGGCACTTTGTCTATCTGCCGATTTTCAAGCGCCAGCGGCAGATATTCGATACACAGAACGCCGAAATAACACGTCAGACAAAAGGCCACTTCAGTCAACATGGAGTGTACATTGGCATGCCAGAAAATAAACCACGCACGCAGTGGTTGTCCAACATCAAAACCCAGAATTAACAGCGCCGAACTGTAGCAAATAAAACCAATGAGCACCGCATAATTGATAATATGTTTGAGCTCATCTTTGCCGACGATATATTTCAAAAAACCGGTGAAAAAAGCGCCGCCACCGAGAGCGATGACCGCCAGGTCTGCCCAGATCCACAATGCAAATCCATAAGCATTGTTCATATTGGTTTGATTGAGTCCCTTGAAGTAGACCAGTAACATAGCAAAAACGCCCCATAGAAAAACGAGACCGACGGTTCCGATCCAACCAAAAAATTGCCATGCCGGACAGCGTTTAACCCCTTGGGGTATTAATGCAGAATCCATAAGCTCTGTGCTCCTGATTTTTCGGGTTGTTAGTACTGTGCGTTTGCCGTTATATTGTCAGCCACTGGCCTGCCTGCGGTTGAGTTCCACTGCCGCGCATCTCAACAGATCGATGACCATTAGCTATGTTTGGTTATCAGTTCGTTTTTAAGATAGTTATCACCGGCGTTTCGAACCCACTCACGACTGGAAAGATAATAGACTTTGGGATTGGTGCCCAGTCGTTCGAGCAGCCGGAAGGCATTCTTAGCGTCGGGTTTGCCGCCGTGTTTGTTGTCCGGCTTAACCATCTTATGCACGGCGTGCTCGGGATTGTTCAAATCCCCAAAAGTTATCGCTCCGGCCGGACATGCCTGGGTACAGGCCGTCTGATACTCATCTTCTTCCAGCTCTCGGCGGTCTTCTGCATAGGCCTGGTCTTTGGCAAGCTGGTAACGATGAAAGCAGAAGCTGCATTTTTCAACCACCCCGCGCATGCGCACCGATACGTTGGGATTCAACGATTTTTCCATGCCATCCGGCCACAGGGGATCCCACCAGTTAAATTGTCTCACATGATAGGGGCAGGCTGCCATACAATACCGGCATCCGAAACAGCGCGTGTAAATTTGACTGACAATTCCCGTGTTCATATCATAATCGGTAGCGGTGGCCGGGCAAACCGAAACACACGGCGAGTGGCCATGATGGCCTTCACACTGCATACACGGCCGGGGAAGGTAGCACGATTCGATCCTTGGAAACGGCTGGCCATTGGTTAAAGTATACACCCGCATCCAAGAAATGCTCAGCAGTTTATCCGTTTCGTCCTCCCGAAAGGGAATATTGTTCTCCGCCATGCACGCAACCGTGCATGAACCGCAACCGGTACACTTGTCCAGGTCAATTACCATTCCGAACTTCTTAGAATTTTCCTGTTTCATCAGAACCCCTACGAATCGATTATCTTCGATCTGCAATCGTCGATTAAACTAGGTTTTCGTCAGTCTCGCCCGAATACCCCAGGCGGCATCATGGCCGGAAGCCGGGTCTTCGGCCGGACCAATTAAAGTGTTGAAATTAACTCCTTTGCCCGCGAGAAACCTGTCATAAGCTGTATGCCCGAGCCCTCTTGGAATGGCGATAACGCCCGGTCCGATTCCATCATAGTGTCGCACTTTCACCCGAGCATTGCCTTTGGGCGTGCGCAAGACAGCAAAGCTGCCGTCTTTAAAGCCAAATTCTTTGGCAGTGGCCGGATTGACTTCGGCCAGCACATCATTTGCCTGCAATATATAATCTTCAAGGGATTTTATTAAAAAGGGCGGTGAGCCGATATAACCGTTGGCCAGTCGCATGGAATCGTAAGGAATAAGTACCAGCGGATATTGAGATTCATCGCCACTGGCTTTCAGTGGATTATATTGGGGCAAGGCTTCGATTTCCTTATTGGTAAATTCGAATTTGGATGACGCGGTTTCAAATGCCTCGTCCCAGTCTGCGGCGGCAAATTCTTCATCAATCCAAAGCCCTTCTTCCACCAGGGTGTCCCATTTATCCCCCAGGGTCTCTTCAAGACAGGCGCCATAGCTGTCCCAGGGAAATGCATGAGCAATCGTTCCGCCCAATTGTTTGGCGATTTGAATAATGACATCACCGCTATGCCGGGTGTTCAATAATGGCTCGACAACCGGCTGCGCCAGACTGATAATCGGTTGGTGAAAACCGCGTGCGGCCGGCACATCTTCGTAACGTTCGAGATATACATGGTTGGGCAGGATCAAATCGGCATTCATCGCGGTTTCATCCATGAACGACGAAAAACTCACCACCAGGGGAATTTTCTCGAATGCTTTGGCTACGGCCTGGGTGTCTGGCATGGCAAACATCGGGTTGGATGAGGCAATCAGCAATATCTGGATCGAAGCGTCCGGGCTGGAGTTTATCATCTCAGGCAATCGATTCAGCAGATATCTGGCATGCAGATATTCACCTCTGCCGGCACCATCCACCCGGGGCTGTTGGATACCGGCAGAGGCCACATTGTCCATCCCCAATTCCGGCCAGCTGATATAATCCGGTTCGGGAACCGCCCAGATACCGCCGGCTTTGTTAATGTTGCCCACCAGGGCATTTAATGTATGAACGGCAAGAAATTCCTGCAGACTGCCGGGCGTATCACCTTTACCCCGGCCGCAGATCGCCAGTGGCTTTTGAGCCCCGGCAAAATCCCTGGCCAGCGCAGTAATGGTGGCGGTATCCACTCCCGTGATCTTTGAGACAATATCCGGAGGGTATCCGTCGATGACTATTTTCTTGTGTGCTTCAAAGCCGCTGCAGTAAGTCTCAACAAATTTGCGGTTATATAAATTCTCTTTGATGATGATATACGCCAGTCCCAACGCCAGCGCACCTTCGGTACCGGGGTTAATGGCGATCCACTTATCGGACTTGGCAGCTGTTTTGGAAAGCCGCGGCTCAACCTGATCCATGCGGCCGTTGTGGTTACGCAACTCGCTTTTGGCTCTGAACATATATACCGGGGACTCCCAGCCCTCGATCAATCCACTGCCAAAACTCAGGATGAAATCGGCATGGCCGATATCAAAGCCGGCCATGGCAGGCACACCCTGGGTGAGATAAAGGGTAAGCTCGTAGGAGTCTTGTATGGATGGGGTGCGGATGAAATTGGGCGAGCCATAGACGGTCAGAAATCGATTAAATAGCTCAGCCACGGTCCCGCGATCTGAATCCGAAATACATGCGACCGTGTTGGGCAAATCCTTAGCGCGTAAATCTCTAAGCTTTTCAACGACCTCGGCAATGGCCGCATCCCATGATATCTGACGCCAGCTGCCATTGACTTTCTTCATCGGGGAGTTGATACGGTTGGGTCCATACAGCAGTTGCACGCCCGCCAGGCCAAGGGTGCACAATCGACCGTCATTTACCGGATGGCCCGACGTGCCTTCGATTTTAACCACGCGCGCATCTATTTTTCTTACTGTAATACCGCAACCCCCGGGACACAGGGTACAGGTCGACTTCAGATAAGTCACCTCACCGTCTTCGGGCACCGGTGTCCAGGGCCAGTTTTGGGTCCAGATAGCTAAATCGTCTGTCAGCTTCCAGGGCAACGGTGAAAGCGTCGTGCCAGCAGCACCTCCAAGAACAAAGGCCAAAAAACTTCTTCTGTCTATTTTCATCGACACGTTCCTCTTATTGTTGAATAACGGAATTAGC
>JASFPE010000480.1:0-4405 GCA_050116155.1 Desulfobacterales bacterium | reverse complement strand
CACCACCGGTGATCCAAAGGGAGTGCTTCTTTCTCACAAGAATATGGTGACCGGCGGACAATACACGATTGCAGCCCACGGCTTAACTGCCGAGGACAGAGCGCTCTGTTCGCTGCCCCTCTATCATATTAACGGCCAAGTGGTGACGGTGGTGGCGCCCCTGATAAGCGCGGGCAGTGTCGTTATGCCGCACAAATTCAGCACCGCCAATTTCTGGGAGTTGATTTCTGATTATGGCTGTACATGGTTCAGTGTCGTGCCGACCATCATATCGTATTTGGCGACAGCCACCGATTTAAAAGGCAAAAATCTGAATCTCGATCAGCTTCGATTCGGACGTTCGGCTTCCTCTGCCCTGCCGCCCTCGCTTCACAAGGACTTTGAAAACAAATTCAAGGTGTCCATAGTTGAAACCATGGGTCTGACGGAGACCGCCGCCCCGGTTTTTTCCAATCCCATGGATCCAGCCAAAAGAAAGTATGGATCGCCCGGCGTAGCGGTGGGTAACCAGGCCAGGATAATCGACGAACAGGGCAACCAGCTGCCCCGCGGCATCCGGGGAGAAATTATGATCCGCGGGGATAACGTAATGAAAGCATACTATAAGGCTCCGGATCTTACTGCCAAGGCCCTTGACCCCAATGGATGGTTTCACACCGGAGATCTGGGATACATGGATGCGGATGGATATATCTTTGTAACAGGCCGCATCAAAGAACTCATTATCAAAGGAGGCGAAAATATCGCCCCAAAAGAGATCGACGAAGTACTGTACCGGCATCCTGCCGTGATGGAGGCCGCAGCCGTGGGTATTCCGGATGAGCACTATGGCGAGGAAATCATGTGCTGTGTCGTCCTGAAGCCCGATTGTACCGCATCCGAGGAGGAATTGCGCTGTTACTGTATTGAACATCTGGGAGAATATAAGACTCCCAAAAAAATAGAGTTTATGGATGAGCTACCGAAAGGGCCATCGGGAAAGATTCAACGCTTGAAATTATCTGAATTTAAAGGAAAGGATTTTAAAAATGACAGAATGGGATGAGTTTGCCTATATGGACGCTACGGCGCAGGCTGAATTGGTTCGGAACAAAGAGGTAAAACCTATCGAGCTTGTGGAGGCGACTGTCGAACGCATCGAGAAGCTGAACCCCACCCTCAATGCGGTTGTAACTCCAATGTACGATCAGGCCCGCAAGCAGGCATCGGATTCAATTTCTGACGGATTCTTTGCAGGCGTGCCATTTTTGCTCAAGGACTTCCTTGCAGAATATGCCGGCGTGCGCTTTACCGAGGGCACTTCTTTTCTCAGCGACTATGTGCCCAAGGAAGATAGCGAGCTGATTCGGCGATATAAAAGCGCCGGTTTAATTGTCGCTGGGAAAACCAATACGCCGGAAATGGCCATCGGCGTTACTACCGAACCCCGTCTTTTTGGCCCGACGCATAACCCCTGGGATACTGACCGGACACCGGGCGGGTCCAGCGGGGGCGCGGCTGCCGCCGTGGCTTCCGGCATGGTGCCCATGGCCCATGGAAACGATGCTGGAGGATCCATTCGCATCCCGGCATCTTGCTGTGGGGTGTTTGGACTGAAACCAACGCGTGCCCGTAATCCCCTGGGACCTCACTATGGCGACATTTTCACGGGGCTGGTGGCCGAACATGTTCTTACCCGATCTGTAAGAGACAGTGCTGCCATTCTCGACGTTACTTCAGGCGCTGACATAGGCGATCCTTACTGGGCACCACCTGCCGCTCGTCATTTTGTCAAGGAAGTTGGCGCCACACCGGGTCGACTTCGCATAGCTTTCAGTACCCAGGCACCTCTTGGCAGCGAAGTTCACCCCGATTGCGTGGAAGCTGCGCGCGATGCTGCATCGCTTTGCAACGAGCTCGGTCATGAAGTACATGAAGCTGCCCCGGTATATGAGGCTGAGCTCATGTGGCAGTCCTTCACCACAGTTCTATCTGCTGGTTTCGGCTGGGCCGTTGAAGATTGGGGCCGAAGGATCGGCCGTACACCCACTTCCGAGTTCTTCGAACCTTTCGTCTGGTCTTTTACGCAAAGGGGCCATCAAATCAGTGGGCCGGATTACCTCATGGCCCTGCAAGACATGCAAAAACAGACCCGAAATATCGCACGATTTTTTGTCGACTATGACATTTGGTTGACCTCTACTCTGGGCAAACCTCCGGTTCCATTGGAGACTTTCAAGTTCTCAGAGGAAGATCCTTTTGAATTACGTCGGCGGATGACGGCCTTTGCTCCGTATACGTACATCAGCAATGCCACCGGTCAGCCTGCCATGTCAATACCGTTATACTGGAATGCTGAAAACCTGCCTATAGGAACCCATTTTGTTGGTCGTTTTGGGGAGGAAGCGACCTTATTCAGGCTTGCCGCACAGCTTGAGGAGGCCCGCCCGTGGAATAAACGGCGTCCTTCAATATCAGCCTGATCATGCATCGGAGATATGAGGCAGACGGCCGTTTTCCCTGTGATTAAACCTCCCATTCAGCTGCTAGGTAATCATCAGCCGATCGCTTTTTAACCCTGTCGACAAAGGCAGCCAGTTCTTTCGCAAGCCCGGCGTCAAGGGCTACCGGCTGATGATTCCCGAGGATGGCCTTTACCTTATCGGCGGCATGATCGATGATGCCCTTTCGGCCGCGTTTTTTCCATGTTTCAAACGGCTGCCGATCGGATACTAAGGGTAGAAAATGTTCGGGTATGATATGATTTAGGGTATGGCGTTCCCTCAGATAGGTGCCCTCCGGCCCGACGCGTCGGATCGCATCCATCGCCAGCGCCGTCGGATTTACCGCAATTCCGTCCATCAGCCGTTCGATCCTGCCAATGATCTCATTGTCAATGACGCACAGTTCATGAGCCCCCTGATTGGTAGACTCGAGTGTTCCCACACTGGTGATGAAATTCACACCACCCATGGCCGCCAGAGTCATGGACTGCTCTCTTTCCAGACCGCATTGAAGGTCCATGATTTTCGATTCAGTGGCCCCTGCGACTGCCCGGCACGGAAGCCCATAAAAATGGGCCATCTGGGCGCATGCAACACTCAACATGCCGGTTTCTACGGCACCCAGAGCGGGCCTACCATTGCGCATGTCGGCGATGTTGGACACCGACCCGTACAGCACCGGTGCCCCTCCATTGACGGCCTGGGCCATGACGATATGCGAGATCGCTTCAGCGTTGTGCTGGACCAGAAGTCCTGCCAGTGTCACCGGAGCCGTAGTCCCGGCCATGGCCTCCGGTGACATTATGGCCGGCACATTATTTTCGGCAAAAATCATCAGCCCTTCAAGCTGCATCTGAGCCGATGATAGGGGACTATGCGTGTTGACAATACAACAATACGGGTATTGATGGTTGATTGTATCTCCGCCGCCGGTCACCATGTCTACCATCCTTACAAAATCCCGGGTGATCATAACACCATATGCGCCGGTTCCGATCGGCTTTTTGCAATTTTGAGCCCAGCCAAGCAGCGCGTCAGCTTGATACGCATGAATCGAAACATCTAGCGGCCAGATGTCCATCTGGCTACAACAAATGTGCTCCAGGTATTCAAAAAGAATCAGGTGTTGACTGACATCTAGCATGTTGGGGTCCCATCGTCTGCCACTCGCATCGAGCATCCGGAAGGGGGTTCCCAATCCCACCCAGGCACGAGTTTCAGGGCTGATGCGCCATTGAAGTTCCGGATCGATTCCCCGCAGTACAAACCCATGGGGGCACTTTTTTAAAAACCTTTCAACCAGTGCAGCCGGAAATTTCACAGTCCTGCAGCCTTCATCAACCCGAAAGCCATGGTCGGCCAACAAGGTTCTCATTTTTTTAAGGTGAACCCTTATCCCGATTTCCTCGAGGATCTCCAGTGAACTCTGGTGAATGTTTTGGATTTCACTGTCACTTAACAAAAGCAAATGGCTGCCATGCAAAGCTTTTCCTCCTAGCATCAGAAATTACCGGTTTTCGAAAGAAGCTGATCAACCATTTCGGAAAATCCATATCCCCCGGCTTTACGGGTAACCCATGCGGGCTCACTATCCAGGCGCTCTTTAAACTGTAAGACATTGGCCACACCAACCGATTCCGGGAAATAGGTAAACATGGGGGCATCATTAGGAGAATCGCCGACGAAAATAACCTCGTTTTTCATAACTTCCAGGTTTGCATGATAAACTTCTTCAAACAAAATTTTGGTCATGGTCAGCTTGTCATACCGACCATACCACCCATTTACATGAATGGAGCTGACTTTAGCATGGGCACCGGCGCTTTCAAAACAACGCACAATTTCATCCACATCTTTCATCGGTAAAGGTGGGATATCCTCACAATAATCGATGGCCAGGTCAGCTTCACGATACGCCTGGT
>JASFPE010000479.1:0-4409 GCA_050116155.1 Desulfobacterales bacterium | reverse complement strand
CGGCTCATGCCCCATATCGATAAAGGGGATGTTGCCGAAATAATCACCCTCTTGCAAGCTCAGCAGTGGCGTATTCATATTTTCGGATTCGCGGGCAATAAAGACCTCACCTTTTTTGATTTTAAATAATCTCCCCTCATTTTGGCCCTGCTTAATGACCGCCTTTTTGCCTTTGATAAAATCTTTGAGTTTTCCGCTATTCTGGTTAATCTCGACCGCCATACCGGTGACTTGTCGAAGTCTAAAATCAAGGCTTTTCACCAGACCACGGTAATCCGTGGACAGGCTCGCAAGTTCACTCGTTAATTGCTGGGAATCCAGCATCCCGAGCTGAACATTTCCCACCGCCACGACGGTTGCACTGCGCACGTTATCTCCTGCCAATAAAGAGGCGATGCTGCCCAGAAAAGCACCATCGCCAATCCTGAGCATTCGCAATGGGCCATCTGAAGACTCTTTTACAATTTCAGCGGTTCCCTCCAAAATAACCCACACCCAGTTTCCGTGATTGCCTTCATGGACGATTTCATCTCCGTTATAAAACACCTCTTCATCAACCACATAGGAATAATCCACCAGCGGTCCTTTAATTAAAGGCAGATCACCTGATTTAGTTTGTGATTCCTGCGCATTTTGGGTTGAAGGTGGTCCGAGTTTTTCGACTTTACCCTCATCCAGCATCCTCAAGCCGTCTAAAATGATCTCCATGCGGCTTTTTGTAATGGTTTTTTCGCAGGTCACATCGTCTCGCACGAATTCAAATTGCCCTTCTGTCCAACCAAACAGGGCATAAATGGCGTCCAATCCAGACAGGGCGCCATTGGCCGCGTTGATGGGATTCCCTTTTTCGACATATATTAGTCCGGGTTCCGGCGCATGTTTACTGAAGATACGTAAAGTCCCTGAACCACCGTTGGTGCCCAATAGCTGCAATAGTTCACCCAGATTTAAGAAGTTCAGATCTCCTGCAAATGCGACAGATGTGGCCATAATTATATCTCGTAATTGCTATCGGTAACGAATATTTTTTGTCTTTTAGAGGTTTAACTCTTTTTGAACGGCTTTCATAGCCAGTTTTAGACAAGTATGTAAGGTTTTTCCGACACCCTCACCTTTGATAGCAGCCCCCGGAAAAGCCGGGGCCTTCAACTGACGGTTTAAATCGCGTTCCATTTGTTCAATCGGCATTAACGGAATGTTTGCTTCGGCCAGGTCTCTTTTATTATATTGTAGCACTACCGGTACATCAAAAATATTCAAGCCATATTCTTTCAGGTTCTGTGCAAGATCTTTCAACGACAGCATGTTTTTTTCGCGTCGAACCTCAAGAGAGTCCGCAACGAACACCACCGCATCAGCCCCTCTCAGCACGAGTTTTCGCGTAGAACTATATCGCACCTGTCCGGGTACCGTATATAACTGCACCCTTAAATCACAACCTTTGACTTTTCCGAGCTCGAGGGGCAAAAAATCAAAAAAAAGGGTCCGGTCTCCATCGGTATTAATTGAAACCATGTCCCCTCGGATCTGTTTTGTAAATGTTTTATGGATATATTCAAGATTGGTCGTTTTTCCGCAACGACCGGGTCCGTAATACACGATTTTGCACTCGATCTGCCTTTTTTTTAGATTAACAATCGCCATATAGTTCAACTTTTATCGATATAGAATATCCACCCGTCACTTTCGAATCAGCTCGAAAAGATTCATTGAAAAATCCCGCTTTTACCTATATGAAGTGTATACGCATACTGCTTCAAACCCAGGTTGCGAGTTTTCGCTTGATTCGCTCATTTTGTCAACCCAAAAAAAGACAAATTATAAACCTAAACTATACTAATTTATCCTATTTTTATACTATCTGTCAATAATGGTTATCATATAAAATGGCTTGACAATACTCGAAATTATGTTAACCAACAATACTTTTTAGAGAGCAAGAAAGTTATCGGCTTCGATCGGTTTACTATTCATCGAATTACAAGTACAAAAGGAGGGAGGAATGGATAAAAAAGTTACTGTCATCGGCTCCGGCCATGTCGGCGCTACTGCTGCCCAAAGACTTGCGGAAAAAGAATTATGCGATGTGGTGCTGGTGGACATCATTGAAGGTGTCCCTCAAGGAAAGGCCTTGGATTTATCCGAAGCAGCTCCGATAGAAAAACACGATGCTCATCTCATCGGCACCAATACATATGATGCTTCTGAGGATTCAAATATCGTGATCATCACAGCCGGAATACCCCGCAAGCCCGGAATGAGTCGTGATGATCTCATCAGCACCAATGCGGGAATCGTTAAGGAAGTTACCGAGCAGGTGATGCAGCGATCCCCTGAGGCCATATTAATCATCGTTAGCAACCCACTGGATGCCATGTGTCATGTGGCTTATGAAGCCAGCGGTCTTCCCAAGCAACGTATTATCGGTATGGCAGGCGTGTTGGATTCGGCACGTTTCAGGGCATTTATCGCAATGGAGCTCGATGTTTCCGTCGAAAATACGCACGCCTTTGTTCTGGGCGGTCATGGGGATACCATGGTTCCATTGGCCCGTTATTCTACGGTTGCCGGTATCCCAATCACCGAGCTGCTGTCAAAAGAACGCATTGATGCTCTGGTGGAAAGAACCCGAAATGGCGGGGCGGAAATCGTTGGATTACTGAAAACAGCCAGTGCATTTTATGCACCATCGGCAGCAGCCGTCGAAATGGCAGAATCAATTTTAAAAGATAAGAAGAAAATTTTGCCGTGTGCCGCTTTGCTCCAGGGTGAATACGGCATAAATGACCTCTTTATCGGTGTGCCCGTCAAGCTGGGGACAAGAGGCGTTGAGAAAATAATTGAGATCCAGCTTACCGATGAAGAACAGGCTGCCTTACAAAAATCTGCGGCTTCAGTTCAAGAACTGAAAGATGTTCTCTCGAAACTAAAGTAATAATCAGGACTCCGAAAGACGGCTTTGGTCAATCCTATAACGAGGACTGAATTTTCCGAGTCTCGTTAAAAAATACGAAATTCGAATATCGAAACTCGAAACAAATTCGAATCACCAAAATTCAAAACAAAAATGACTACGGACTGAACGGTATTACTATTTTATTCCGTCTTTCGGATCCTTAGATACAAGATACTCTATGGTTAAGTTTCAGTCTGAAAATGATCGCCGTATCTCTTCAGCCAGACGACGACTGATTCCGGGCAGTGCGCTGAGTTCTTCGAGGCTGGCTGCCCGGATATCTTTGATACTTTTGAATTGCTGAAATAGCAGTTTCTTTCGTTTCTTGCCAATGCCAGGGATATTATCCAAAGCGGAGCCCAAGGCGGCCTTTGTCCGGCGTTTGCGGTGAAAGCTGATGGCAAAGCGATGGGCTTCATCGCGGATGCGCTGCAAAAATAGAAGCACGTCTCCATCCCGGCCAAAGTTCATGGGATTTGCTCTGCCGGGCTTAAAAATCTTATCTTGAATTTCTCCTTTATGCTCATCCTTTTTGGCAATCCCAACGATTTCGAATTCTCCCATCAGCTTCAATTCTTTCATCACGGCAACAGCAATATTGAGTTGTCCTTTACCGCCGTCTACCATCAATAAGTTCGGATACGGCCTGGATTCATCTCCTTTGCCAAAGCGTCTTTTCAAGACTTCGGACATATACGCGTAATCATCATGTTCCATCACGGTCTTGATCCGATATTTGCGGTAGGCAGATTTTAACGGTTTGCCTCTTTCAAATACGACCATACCCGCCACCGGCTCGCTGCCGGAGATATTCGAGTTATCAAAACACTCAATCCGTTCAGGCAATGCGCTCAGTCTCAGGCGTTTCTGGAGTCGGCTGAGAATATCCATTTCGACTTGACAGGAAATGATCAGATCAGATAGAGCTTTTTCTGCATTCTGAACAGCCATCTTCAACAACGCCGCTTTTTCTCCCCGTCGCGGATATTGTATGCGAACTTTGCTATCCTTTATAGTTGCCAGATATTCTTCAATCAGTCGAGCGTCCTCCAGATCCAATGATACCAGGATTTCTTTTGGAACAAACCGATTTTTATCATAATACTGTCGAATAAACACACCCAAGATATCTTCGTCTGATGAAATAATTTCCGTAAAATCAAAGTGCTGTGTTCCACGAAGGAAACCGCCACGCACGACAAAAAGCGCAATCATCGAAAAACCGTCAGAACTGACTATCGCAAATACATCTCTATCCTTAAAATCGGTGATCACGGCAACATGTTTTTCTACGGTCCTTGCAAGTGAGAACATTTTGTCGCGCAGACGTGCCGCCCGCTCATACTCTTTTGCTGCGGCCGCCCGTTCCATTTCTGTTTTGGCTTTCTTGATGAGATCATGGGTTCTGCCCTTTAAAAACAGAATCGCTTCGTTCACCTGTTCGTGATAAACG
>JASFPE010000478.1:0-4421 GCA_050116155.1 Desulfobacterales bacterium | reverse complement strand
ATATTAATTCAAGGCTCAAACCTTCAAGTTGCATCACCAGATAAAATGCATATGGCTGGCAACTGATAGTATTTTATCCTCCGTAAATTAATCCGCAACCGGCTTTCATTTATGAGACCCGCAAAATTATTAATGCGGCGAATCTCTCTTTATTTTTCTTGACATGTAATGCGTATCAAATATATCTAATTTAAGCGATATATCCTTCTTTAAAAAATGAACTTAATTCGCTTTGCTCACTACTGGAATGTTGGAATACTGGAATGATGGAAAAATGGGTTCTGGGAAAATGTAATAATGGGATAATATCCTATTAAAAACCAACATTCCAACATTCCATTATTCCACAATCGAACCAAATACTCAGATTTTTAAATTTTCACTATATTTTTATTGAGTAGCAGAATTTCCGACAGGTAAGTTGATTCAGCATAAACCCCAACAAAAGGAGGAACTTTATGAAAAAGCTAGGATTATTTTTTATCTGTGGCTTGGTTTCCGTATTTCTTTTGGTCGGAACCGCTGCAGCCAAGGAAACGGTGGTTGTCTATACCTCATTGGAAACTGAAGAGACGGTCGAATACCTCAAACTCGCGAAAAAAGAATTGTCGGATCTTGACATTCAGGCCATCCGTCTTTCAACCGGGGAACTTGGCGCGCGCATGCTGGCAGAAAAAGACAACCCCCAGGCGGACTGCATCTGGGGATGGGCCGTAACGAACATGTCGGAATTTATTCCCAAGGGTATGCTGGTACCATATAAACCCAAAGGCTGGGATAAAATCCCCGCTAACTTTAAAGATCCCAATGGCTACTGGACGGCAATCGATTTATATGCAGCTGCTCTGGTCCCGAACACCAAAGTTTTGGAGCAGAAAAATTTGCCGATGCCAAAAGGCTGGAATGACCTCTTGAATCCGGTTTATAAAGGCATGCTGATTATGCCCAACCCGGCAAGCTCCGGCACAGGGTTTTTGCAGGTTGCCAGCCTCCTGGTTATGCTGGACCCGGACTATAAAAACAAGCCGGTAGAGCAGAATAAGGCCTGGGATTTTCTCAAGGAATTAGATAAAAATATGGGCCAATACATCAAGAGCGGGTCTAAACCGGCGAAACTTACGGCAGCCGGTGAATATGCCGTGGGCTGCTCTTTTGCTTTCGTTTACACTTCATTGAAAAAGAAAGGCTTTCCGGTCGCTCTGGTGTTGCCTCAAGAAGGTGCTGGATTTGAACTCGAAGCCAACGCCCTGCTAAAAGGTGCCAAGCATGAAGCTGCTGCCAAGAAGTTTTTGGACTGGGCCATCAGCAAGCAAGCCATGGAAGAATATGCCAAGTTTAAGCTTGGGGTTACATATCCAGGTGTTTCAGGACCTAAAGATCTGCCGGCTTTAGAGACTATTAAACTGGCACCGATGGATTTTCCCTGGCAATCTGAAAATCGAGCCAAAATTCTTGAAATCTGGCAGGGTCATTTTCTAAAATAATATGCAAGACATTATCACCAACTAAAAAACTCCATAAATCCTTTCACGGGATTTATGGAGTTTTTTTTGTCATGGGATTAAAAGAGCTTATTCCGAGATAAAAAAGGTTGCATTTTATATTTTGCCTGACTATGCATCTAAGCAGTAATCAGCCTATCCATATTCTCACCGATTTCGAAAGGATTACGTTTATGGAAACCACCTCTAAACAGCTTGTTTTAGAAGACATAAGCAAAAACTTTGGGTCGCTGGTTGCCGTCAAAGATGTTGATCTTGTAATCGAACCCGGGGAATTTATATGTTTTTTGGGCCCGAGTGGCTGTGGCAAAACCACACTTTTGAGGATCATCACCGGATTTGAGCAGCAAACAACCGGAAATGTCCTTTATGATGGAAAAGTAATCAATGATATTATCCCGCAAAAAAGGGATTTTGGAATTGTCTTTCAGTCATATGCCTTGTTTCCCAATATGACGGTCCACCAAAACGTTGCCTTCGGTCTGAAAATGCGCAAGATGCCCTCCACACTTATTGATGAACGGGTCGGTGAAATTTTACAGCTCGTGGGGTTATCAGAGTGGGCAACTCATTATCCTTCACAGTTAAGCGGCGGACAGCAACAACGGGTAGCGCTGGGAAGGGCCCTGGCGATTAAACCAAAAGTGCTGCTGCTGGATGAGCCTTTGAGTGCCCTCGATGCGAAAATTCGGATACGCCTGAGAACCGTTATTAAAAAGTTACAGGAAGAACTCGGGATCACCTTGATTTATGTAACCCATGACCAGGAAGAAGCCCTGGCACTCGCCGACCGGGTCGCCATTATGCGGGATGGTGAGATTAGACAGATCGGTTCACCCTGGGAAATTTATAAAGAGCCCAAGACGAGTTTTATTGCCGAATTTGTAGGCACCTCCAATTTCATCGCCGGCAAGAAAAAAGACGGTAAAGTCGAGTTCGGACGGCTCCAACTGGAAGTTTCCAACCTCGAGGCAATTGACAACGATAAAGTTTACCTTGCGATTCGGCCTGAAAATATTGAACTGGTTGATGAGGCAGTATCCGCTGAAAAATATTTGCCTTCCAATATTGTTGAAGTCGAGGCAGAGGTGATTAATTTTCTCGGTGCGATTGTTAGAATTACATTCATTCTCGAAGAAGAAGAAATGATCGTGGACATTTCAGAAAAAGCGTATGAGAGTATACATTTGAAACGCAGAGATAAACTCAAGCTCTATTTTCCGCCGGAAGCGTTTCATGTTTATGGTGAGCTGTTCAGAAAACTGATCTAACGTATCGGATTTTATATCCTGCTATCGGCGAGAAAAATATAGCGCTTTTTAGGGGTTACCGAACTTGTTACGAAAATGGAATGATAGAGATTTGTTATATGAACACTTCCCAATCTAGAAACGCCGTCACATCCGAATATCAAGTTTCAGCCTCACGGATGGAAATCGATAAATTCATCGTACCGACCGTCACCATTTTTATTGGTCTGCTGCTGTGCTTTTTTATGCTTTTCCCCATCTCAGCGATTCTCAAGCTGAGTTTTTTTAAAGACGGCGAGTTCGCCCTGGCGAATTTTACACTGGCTAACTTTCAAAAATATTTCACGACCAGCTACACCTTAAATGCTCTCTGGCATAGTCTGTATGTATCATTTGCCACCACGATTATTGTTACGGTTATCATTTTCTTTTATGCCTATGCGATGACCCGGACGACGATCGCCGGAAAAACCTTTTTCAGGAATGTCATCATGCTGCCCCTGGTGGCCCCCTCCATCGTTCAAGCCCTGGCACTGATCTATTTGTTCGGAAGAAATGGCCTGATTACGGCGCATCTTTTAAAAACCGACTGGAATATTTACGGAGCAACCGGAATTATTGTCTCAGAGGTTTTGTATTGTTTGCCCCATGCCTTCGTCATTTTATACACCACCCTTTCGGCGGTGGATATCCGCCTGGATGAGGCCGCGGAAAGTTTGGGCGCCACGCCATTTAAAGTGTTTACCCGCATAACGGTCCCGTCTGCTAAGTATGGAATTTTCAGTGCGGCTGCCTTAACCTTCAATCTGACCATTACCGATTTTGGCAATCCGGTGGTCATCGGCGCTGATTATAATGTGCTGGCCACCGAAATCTATGCCCAGGTAACCAATCTCTACCGCTTCGATCTTGGGGCTACCATCAGCATCATTCTGCTTGTTCCATCCATTATGGCATTTATGTTAAATTATTATATCTCCCGCAAGACCTTTTCCATGATCAGTGGCGCTGCCCGACCAATCATTCCGCCCTCGCGACCATTGAAAAAGATATCCTACACAGTATATTGTGGCCTGGTAACTTCCGCAATTATTCTGGTATTTGCTACGGTGATTATTGGCTCTTTTGTAAAAACATGGCCATATGACTGGTCCCTGACATTTAAGCATTACAGTTTCCCCTCTCTCGGGGGGTATTCCGCCATTTGGACCAGCGTATGGGTTTCTTTAATCGTCGGTATCTGCGGCGCCTTTATCACCCTGGTTGCCGGTTATATTATGGAAACGCGCAAGCCCTTTTTTAAGCAGGGTATTTATCTTTTATCGGTCATGCCGGCGGCGATCCCCGGACTCGTCATGGGGCTCGGCTATATCCTGGCGTTTAATAAACCGTATTATATCTTTTACGGAACCCCCTGGATCATTGTGATTAACATCGTTATCTGCAATTTTACCCTGGGCATTTTATCCAGTATCTCCAATTTGAGAAATATCGATCCTTCCATCGAGGAAGCCTCCATCAGTTTAGGCGGGGATACCTTGCGCACGTTTTTTAGAATTATTTTTCCGCTATCGAGGGTGGCCTTCTTTCAAAATTTCGTCTACTTTTTCATGCGGTCAATGACCACCATCAGTGCCGTGATCTTCCTGGTCTCGGCCACCGTTCATCT
>JASFPE010000477.1:0-4424 GCA_050116155.1 Desulfobacterales bacterium | reverse complement strand
TCGGTTTTCCAACCTTGGGTGGTCAATGTGTCTCCCGGATAGACCACATTGGAAAATCGTGCTTTGAATTCTTTTAAGCGGGTCACTTCGCCGTCCAGCAGCCCATTAACGATAGACCGGGTGGCAAATCCATAGGTACAAAGGCCGTGAAGAATCGGTCTGTCAAATCCACCTCTTTTGGCAGCCTCCGGATCCAGATGCAACGGATTGAGATCACCACTCAAGCGGTAAAGGGCGGCCTGATTGTCGGCCACTTTGTACGAGATGCTGAAATCCGGCGATACGCCATCCGGGGGATCTATAGGTTCGGTTTTGGGCCCCGGCTCACCGCCAAAGCCCCCGGCGCCGACATAAAAAATCACCCATTCGACATCGTAAAGATGTCTGCCGTCTTCTGTTTCACCGGTTATTCGGATATGATACACAGCCCCTTTGCCTTTATCGAATATATTGGTAACTTCTCCCACCTGGATGGTTTTACCATCAGTTGGGATGGGACGTGCGAGTGAGATCCTCATCTCCCCGTGCAACATGCGGGACCACTCGACATCTTTGCCCAGGTCAGGAAATGCCCGAATGGCGGGTACCACACAAAAACTCGGCAATACCTTAAGGCCACCGGCGGCATTTTCATAGACATAGGAAAGTTCTTCTGCCGTTGCTCCGACTCCCAAGGCATATAGAACAACATCTTTCCAGGTGTATTCAAAAACACAGGGCGCGGTCTTTTTTCCAATAACGCCGAGATCAATGCTTGACATATTTTTTCTCCATTTTGAGATAGCTTCAAATTATTGTCCGCTGTGATTGCCGTGAGCTATTTGTTCGGAATTGAGCAAGCGTTGGGCGGCTTCACGGGCGAATTTACGATAGAGATGATAAAAAAGCAGGCTTATCAACTCATGAAATTGACTACTTTTTTGAGCAGAATCTTCGGAAGTTAGTTTTTCCAGGTTATTTTGATAATATTTTTTAAAGGCCTTGACGAGGTATTCCCGAACAAAATCTGAAATATATCTCAGATCCTCTGGATCATGACCATGTTTCGGACCGAAACCGATGCGTTCCATATCCACCATCAATTTGCCGATGGCCACATCATCGTAGGAAAAAACTTCCTTTCCGTTTTGTTTTCTGGGAGTTATCAGACCCCATTCGATGGCCCGGGCGATCCATTTTCGACCCAATCCGGTGGCTTGTTTGAATGCATCTCGGCCGACGATTTCCCTGGTTAGAAGCCGGTCTGCCGGACGAAAATATTTGCTATGGAATTGGGATATGGCCTGGTTTGAAGGGGATTGCCTTTTAAAATCTTTGATGACTTTTTTAATCTCCGGAATGGGAAGATAATAATTGTCTCTGAGATCTTTGATAAGAAGGACCTGATCAACATAGCGTTCATTGTAGTCGGCAGCGTTTACGCCTGATTTGCGAGGCTTGCGGAGCAACCCTTCACGAATATAGAAATGAATGGTTTCTTTGGGCACACCGGTGCGTTTGACAAGTTCACTGATTTTCATGATATCTAAGCGGTCAGATTTTTGTAAAATCTATATTTTTAATTAGCATGGATTCAATCATATCCCATAATTTATTAATGTAAAGTTTGTCAATAAAAAAATATAAAAATTAATTGTTGACAAAATTTATTAATATTTATAATAAGATTTGCGTTCAACGTGTAGCACACTACACGTGTGATACATTACATGAAAATTCAAATATACAAGGAGAACCGGAAACGATGCCGCAACAATTGACAGACAGAAGGGATCAAGAATTCGTCATCTGGGAACAGATGAATTGCGCAGAGCTTCTTCAATATGAAAAGTACAGAGAGTTTAATCAGAAGACCTGCAACATGATTATCACCGAAGCACGCGCCCTGGCCATCAAGGAACTCCTGCCAATTCTGGCAGAGAGCGACACGCAGGGTGTGCGCTATGAAAACGGTGAAGTAAAAGTTCCGCAAAGCTTTCAGCGCGTATTTGAGCTTATCCTCGAGGGAGAATGGAACAATCTCGGTGTACCGGTTGAGCAAGGGGGACAGGGCGCACCGCCGTTTTTGGCTGCAGCTGCTGCCGAATATTTTTTGCCCGCCAACTGGCCGCTCTTCTGTTATGCCACCATGGGCAATGGTACTGCCAATTTGATCCATCTTTATGGTACCGAAGAACAGAAAAAAATGTATGTGGAAAAGCTGACGTCTGCCCGGTGGGGCGGCACCATGCTGCTGACCGAATCTGAGGCCGGGTCAGATGTGGGGGCGTTGACGACCACCGCCGTGAAGAACGCCGACGGAAGTTACTCGCTTTCCGGCAACAAGATTTTTATCACCAACGGCGAATATGATTTGGCGGAAAATATTATTCATCCGGTGTTGGCCCGTATCGAAGGAGACCCGCCGGGTTCAAAAGGGATTTCGATTTTCATTGTTCCAAAATATCATGTCAACCCGGACGGAAGCCCGGGTAAGCGCAACGACATTGTTTGCAGCGGGGTCGAAAAAAAACATGGAATTCATGCCAGTGCCACCTGCAGTATGACTCTGGGGAGCAAGGGAAACTGCATCGGCTATTTGCTCGGCAAACCGTGCGAGGGAATGAAGATTATGTTTAACATGATTAACGGTGCACGGATGAGCGTCGGGCTTCAGGCACTGACCTATGCATCGGCAGCTTACCTGCTGGCGGCAAATTATGCCAGAGAACGAGTCCAGGGAAGGGATCTCGAAAACTTCGCGGATCACAGTGCGCCCTCGGTGCCGATTATCAAACATCCGGATGTGCGCAGAAACCTCTTGTGGATGAAATCTTATGTGGATGCCATGCGAAGCTTTTTTTATTTTTTAACGGTATACAGGACCAAGTCGCTTGAAGCAAATTCTGAAGAAGAACGCGAAGCCGAAGGGGACATGTTTTCCATGCTCACGCCCATTGTAAAAGACTATCTGGCGGTAAAGAGCCATGAAATATGTATCCAGGCCATACAGGTTTTCGGCGGCGCCGGATACACCAAAGATTATCTCGTAGAGCAGTATGCCAGGGATTGTAAAATCACCTCCATCTATGAGGGAACCAGCGGCATACAGGCGATGGACCTGTTGGCCCGCAAAATTGGGATGAAAAAAGGAGCGGTCTTCATGAATTTATTGGGTGAAATTCAAAAGACCGTTGCCCGGGCAAAAGAAACAGACGGATTGGGCGATATTGCCGGCCGGCTGGAAACAGCGGTGAATCGACTGGGGGAGATTGCCCTGCACATAGGTCAAAAAGCCATGTCGCCGGAATTCAAAGTGGCCTTTGCCCACGCGCTTCCATTTCTATACGCCATGGGTGATACGATCATGGCCTGGATGCTTCTATGGCGGGCGGTGGTGGCAACGCAGAAACTGGATGGTGCCAAGAAAAAGGATGCGGCTTATTATGAGGGCCAGCGAAAGACCGCCGAATTTTTTATTAAAACTGAATTGCCGCTGACCATGGGGAAAATGGACGCCATCGAATTCAGTTGCGCGGCCGCGCTGGAAATTTCGGATGACGGTTTTGGCGGGCTCTAAAGTTGCCATACTGGCCATTTTCATAAAACTTTTTCTTGCCCAGCGGATGCGAGTAAGCTAAATAATCATCAACGGTTCAACGGTTCAACGGTTCAGGGTTCTTCGATTTCGGATTTCGGAATATAACATATTTGGTATAGGGTGTAAGGTATGAGGTGCAAGGTATAAGAACTGTGTTTTTGCCTTTAGCCGTAAACCTTGAACCCTGAACCCTGAACCCTGAACCTTTGAACCTTTAGCATAATCCAATAATACCTGATAAGAATAACAATTAACCGATAACGAATAGCAAATAACCAAACGAAAAAGAGGAGAGAGGGGGTTTGAGTAGCATGAAAACAGATTTTAAAACCATCAAGGTGGAATTAACGGATGGCGTGGCGGTATGTACCATGAACAACCCGCCGGTCAACCAGCTTTCGCCACAATTCCGCTCGGACCTGGCCGGGGTGTTCAGCGAAGCGTATGGTGATGATGCGGTTAAGGCTGTAGTTCTGACTGGAACCGGTAACAATTTTATTGCCGGAGCGGATATCACCGAAATTAAGGACATAAAGAAAAAGGAAGAACTGGCTTCGGGTCTAAAGCAAGGTCTGCAATTTCTCAACTCGGTTGAGATCGGTCCCAAGCCGGTCATCGCGGCCATCAACGGCAATTGTCTGGGGGGCGGCCTGGAAATCGCCATGGTTTGCCATTATCGCGTGGCCGCCGAAGGCGTGAACCTCGGTCAACCCGAGGTGCAGATCGGTCTCATACCGGGAATGGGAGGAACCCAGCGACTGCCCCGCCTTATCGGCCTGCGTTATGCCCTCGAAATGATTACCATCGGCAAACCGATCAAGGCCAATGTTGCCCATCAGAGAGG
>JASFPE010000476.1:0-4448 GCA_050116155.1 Desulfobacterales bacterium | reverse complement strand
ATATAATTCGACCCCGATGATTTGGATGACAATGGCGTGATTTTGGCGGGGGCATCCTCAGGTGCATCAATCTGCGCTTTAAATAGCTTTACAAAATACTTGACGATATCCAGTCGGGTAATTTCGGTATCAGTATCGTCATCTTGGGTAATTTCCGGCTTTGCGGATCGACGTGCTCTGGCGGCACCGACGAAAGCACGGATAATCATCAAAATAAATACACACAGCAGGGTTGCGCTGGCGATTAGAATGACGACCGACAGATTGCTATCCATTGATTCGGTGGTTGATTTTGTCCAAATTTTTACATTACGCAACGATTTTTTAACGATTTCAGCAGCTTTTGTTTTGTAATACTGTGTATAGTATTTATAATCAGCTTTACCGACCCGGTCTACCTCATCGCTATTCAGCAGATAAACTTCGCCCTCGATTTCATAAAAGACCATATCTCCGCTTTCCCAGGTATTGTCGACCTCGATACGAGTACCATTTGTCAATATAAGGATTGTTTTATCGATACCGTCTTTAAGAAAATAGGCACCGGCTGCAGCAACAGATATGAGCAGCATGAATAAAATCAGGAAAAATTTTTTCATATTTGAGCTATCCTCTTAAGGTCCTTATATTTTATCACATGACGGATTAAGAGCGAAGCGATTTATCCTTAATAAAATCGAAGGTGTCCATACATTTTATCGGGCATCAGCCGCAATACTTGAATTTTTTTATCATTAATATCCAAAATAAATTTCACATTTCTAAAAGGTTGAATTTTTCAGTATTATTGCCATCATGTATACGGAATAATGGAACAATGGAATAATGGTATGATGCAATGATGAGAATTTCGAATTTAACCCAATATTCCATTATTCCATTATTCCAACATTCCAACACCGTTGATCAGAACCATTGACCATACTGCCGCTTTCATTTATATTTGAGTGACGATTTCTACCGTCATTGAGGCCTTCAAAAATGATCAAAATCATCATCATTGTTTTAGTTGTTTTATATGCTTTAAATCCGTTTGATATCGTCCCGGACCTGTTCATCGGTTGGGGATGGCTGGATGATCTGGTGATCTTAGGGGTCCTGTGGCGATATTTGTACGCGATCAAACGGGGGCAATCCTTTTTTGGAAAATATTTCCAGCAACATCAACAGTTTACTGATGATGGTCTTGGCGGGGGGCATTCTAATAGCCACCAATCTGATCAGGCAGACCAATTTGTGAGGGATTCAGCCCAAAGTGACCCTTACCACATACTGGGGATCGAGCGAAACGCAACTCCGGAGGAAGTAAAACAGGCTTATCGACAGCTTGCCAATAAATATCATCCGGATAAAGTAACCCATCTGGGAGATGAGTTTAAAAAATTGGCAGAAAGGCGTTTCAAAGATATACAGAAAGCCTATCAGGAACTAAAATCCAAATAAACCCAAAATGGAAAGGGAATAGATATCTCCAAACAAAAACGTATGACCGTGGTTTTAGTGGATAATTGAGGAATTTAGGAATTCAGGGATTCAGGAATTAACGGCAAGGATTAAATCGATCTTAAATTGCTAAATTATCATTTTTTTAATTCCTCAATTCCTCAATCCCTAAATTTGATATAGATATCCTAGTAAGAATGTGTACAATTATCAAAGATATCAATTGTTACCCAAATTAATATGGAAACTATGAGCTATCGCTTTGCTGCTGAGAGAACGCTTGGTAAATTGGCAAAATGGTTGCGACTGCTTGGATTTGATACCATTTTTGAAGCGCAGGATTCCAGCGACAGATTCTTTAAGGACCTGCCATCAGGCCGAATCTTGCTCACTCGAACCCAGGCGATTCAAGAGCAATACGGTACTCGGAACCATATTATTATTAAATCAGATCATGTTCAGGACCAAATACGACAGGTTATTTATGAACTCGGGATTGTTTTTCAGGATATCCGGCCCTTTTCAAGGTGTTTAAGCTGTAATGTCGAAATCACCGAAATTGAAAAAGATGCGATTTTCGGGCAGGTTCCGGATTATGTCTGGGACACACATGACATTTTTTATACCTGCCCGGAATGCAAGCGGATTTATTGGCCCGGAAGCCACACGAAACACAACATGAAACGCATTGAAGAGCTATTTGATTAAACATTCGTTGATATCATATCGACAATTTGCGGTAAGCAGGTGATGTCGATTTCTGGATTCCCGCCTTCGCGGGAATGACAGAGGAAAACCCTATCGGAGCCCGTCATTCCCGCGAAGGCGGGAATCCAGAGTCATCATTTTGTTTGTTGTTTCTTCATGGCTTGGTTTTTTTAGATATACAGAATAAGGAATTCTGCCCATCAAAAGACCGTGGATCGAACGATTATTTTATGAATAGAAAGAATACCTTATCTTTAGGCACTTTAAACATTTTAGATCACTTTAGGCATTTGTTCGTGTAGACTGGTATACATTTATATAATAATAATTTAGCTTTTTTATCGAATTCATTTAGTATGGATACCATGAAAGCCATCGCCTTAGAAGCTCGCCTGAGAGACTGCCGCAATGTCAAAACACTGGGCGTTCGGACCAATTTTTCGGATTACAGTCCCGAAGAGATTGGACTCATCCGCAAAGCCAAGAAAATCTATTATCCGACAACCTTTTATGCGGATTTGTTTGATGCGATGGGCAAACCGACATTTCCCAGTTATCACACCTATAAATGTGTTCAGGACAAAATCAGGCAGACCGCGCTGTTCGAACTGCTCGAAATACCCCATCCCAAAACACGCGTCTTTTACGGAAACCGCCAGAAAAAAACCATCACCCAGTTTTTTAATTTTCCTTTTGTGGCAAAGATTCCGAGAGGATCCGCCATGGGGAGAGGTGTTTTTCTCATCAGCAATGCCGATGACCTCGATCGGTATTTGGAACAAACCGATGTGGCTTATATACAACAATATCTGCGAGTAGATCGGGATATGCGCATTGTGATCATTGGCGATCATATCGTACATGCTTACTGGCGAATCGCACCGCGGGATGAGTTTCGCAGCAATGTGGCGCTTGGCGGAAAAATCAGCTTCGATTCTATACCACAACAGGCTCGAGAACTGGCTTTGCATACCGCCCGCACATGTCGATGGGATGACGTCGGTATTGATATTTGTGAATATGAAGGCCGGTATTTTGTTTTCGAAGCCAATATGAAATACGGAAGGGAGGGCTTCAGAAAGGCCGGAATCGATTATACCCGCTTAATGGAAACTTTGATAGAAAATGAAAAAATATAGCAATTCATCACTGAATCGTCTCAGAAACACCTTGAATCAACGGGAAATCCAGTATTTATCCCCACGGGCGTGTTTAAATTCCAAAGGCGTGCGCCGCCGTGATGAGATGCAGCTTCAGGACGGTTACCGTCAAGATTTTTCGGTGGATGTAGATCGAATTTTGCATTCGCATGCATACAGCCGATATATCGACAAGACCCAGGTCTTTTACCTCATTCGAAATGACCACATCACCCATCGGGTGCTGCATGTGCAGCTGGTTTCAAAAATTGCGCGAACCATTGGGCGGTTTTTAGGGCTAAATGAAGATTTGCTCGAAGCCATCTCCCTGGGGCACGACATCGGCCATGCACCATTTGGCCATGATGGCGAACGATTTCTATCGGAAATCTGCAGAAAGAATGGAATCGGTTATTTCCAGCATAACGTGCAAAGCGTTCAGTTCCTGGAGAAGGTGGAACGTAAGGGCAGCGGCTGGAATCTGTGTTTGCAAACCCTGGACGGCATACTCTGTCACGACGGCGAGATTCATGAAGAAAAACTTGAACCTCAATCTTATAACTCTTTCAAAATATATGATAAAAAACTTTACCAAAAAAATAAAAATCCTACCATAAACATCGTTCCGATGACACTTGAGGGATGCGTGGTACGGTTAGCCGACACGATCAGCTATGTCGGGCGTGACATTGAAGACGCCATTCGCATGGGGTTAATTACACGATCGGATTTGCCGCAAAAATGTATAGAATGCCTCGGAAACACCAACGGCACCATCGTATATAACCTGGTAACAGATGTTATCGACAATAGCTATCAGAAGCCCTATGTATGCTTCAGCCCGAAGGTATCCAGGGCGCTTAAAGAATTAAAGCAATTTAATCTTGACCGTATCTACTTGAACAAAATGATAAAACGGCATACACAAACTATTCGAAAACTTTTTAGCCATCTGTTTGAAAAATACCTTGAGGATATTGAGGAGATGAATCAGGATTCGGTAGTTTATAACCAATTTCTTGATGGTATGTCTGAAGAATACATCTCTAACCATAGTAATGCTGAAATTGTCAGGGATTTTATCTCCGGGATGACGGATCATTATTTTTTAAATCAGTGTCCGGAATCAATCAGGCCGGTGGTTCAAAGGATGTAAGC
>JASFPE010000475.1:0-4457 GCA_050116155.1 Desulfobacterales bacterium | reverse complement strand
CTGGTTAAGTCTAATCTTCTGCCTATCTGGTCAAATAATTCTTTAGCCAGTGTTTCGGGCTCAAACTTTAAATGAACAACCGGGTTCAGTATCGATGTTGGCTCTAAAGCGAGTGCACTGCGCACCATATACGAATTGCTTTGAACCATGGGGCAATAATGCCCGATTTCAGACGGTTTCGGCGTCGGCATGTTAATCAAGCTGGGTATAAAGAGATATCTTGTCTTCCCGGCCAGCTCTTCGATATGGCCATGGGAGACTTTTACAGGGTAGCATGCGCCATCCACTGTTTTTTCAATTCCTTTCTTGGAAATAATCGGGTTGGTTGGAGGCGTGAGCACGAGGCGGAATCCCAGGCGGTCAAAAAAATGGGCCCACAGAATTGCGGTTTGATGGCCGTAAAGCGCTCTCTGCATACCGACCGTTGGACGGCCGTCAATTTCCTTTAATGCCTTTTGCTGAAGTTCTTCATAAACACCTGCCATATGGGTTTCCCATATCCTTTGCCGCAGCCTGAAAAAGTTATCTTTTTTATGAACGTGGGGTTGGGTTAGCTCATAGCGGCCGCAATCACCCCCCCAGATAGTTCGATGATCGTCAAATTTATAAACTTTTAGTTTGCACTGATTATGGCAATTCGGATCTGCTCGACAAATTTTATCTTTAAAGTGCATGCGATCCGCGATGGCGTTTTGCAGCCCCCGGAAGGTGGTTTGGTTTTTCCCCTCAAAGCGCATTTTTTCCTGAACACAGATGGCTGCACCGTAGGCACCCAGAACTTCTCTGTGAAGGGGAACCTTGAGTGCACAGTCAAGCACATTCTCAAAGGCGGCCACCACACCTTTATTCAAAGAAGGCCCACCCAAAAACATCACCTGCTGACCGATATTTCTGTTACCGACGACCCGATTCAAATAGTTGTGGACGATGGCATAACACAGCCCGGCGATCAGGTCGTTTCTGGAAGCCCCTTTCTGGTAGTAGGATACGATGTCAGACTCCATAAAAACCGTGCACCGATCAGTCAGTTTAACGGGCGTATCGGAGGCAAGGGCGCAATCCTGAAACTCACCGACAATGTTGATTCCGAATTTGTTTGCGAGTTCATGCAAAAAGCTCCCGGTACCGGCTGCACAGACTTTATTCATGTCAAAATCAAGGGGGTTGGCATTGCTAATGAATATGTATTTTGAGTCTTGTCCCCCGATTTCAAAGATGGTGTCCACCCGGGGATCTATTTTTACCGCACCTCTGGCATGTGCCGTAATTTCGTCAATGACTAGATCAACCTTTAAAAAGTCTCCGACTACATATCTCCCGGAACCCGTAGTAGCGATACCGATGATTTCTACGGAATCCCCCACCTCGTCTAAGATGTTTTGCAGAAGATTTTTGGTCACCTCGATTGGCTTGCCCCGGGTAGGCAGGTAACATTTGTGAATTAACTCATGGCTTTCGCTGATCAGCGCATATTTGCTCGTCGTAGATCCGATATCGATACCCAGGTAAGCCCTGGCCCGGTTGAGCGACAATTTTTTTTGGACCTCTTCGATAACCGGAAAACGGGTCTTTCTTAATATGAGTTTGGGGGCCTGTGGCACTGAATGACTGCCGCAAAAATCTCTTGTCCTCAAATCATCGATGCCTATGTCGTCTTGGTGCTTCATTTGCAGTGCTTTCAAAGCGACACCGAGAGCACCTGCCGATGTGTTATAGGCAGGAATAATCAAATTCGGATAATAGGTTTGAAACGCTTTTACCTGAAGCGCATTCAATGATAGTCCACCGATAAAAACAATGGGGTCTTGCAACTCCACATTGGATACAACCGTGCTAATGTAATTTCGAGCATTCCCGACATGCAATCCGTAAATGATATCTTCAAGCTTTTCTCCTCGGTTCTGAAGATGGATCATGTCTGATTTGGTGAAAACGGTACAACGACAGGCAACGCTGGCCGGCCTTTTACTATTAAGGCCCAGTTGAATAAAGTCAGTTAGAATATTATCAATATGACTTTGAGAAGTGTCCTTATGTTGGGCGTACAGAGATGTCGCCAGTCGTTCTGCTTGCTGATCGATAAAAGATCCTGTGCCAGAAGCACACGGTCCATTGCTGTTGAAGCTGTCAAGTTCCCATCCCGAATCATGGTGATGGATTTGGAATAAGGCGGTATCCTGTCCCCCCATGCTAATGATGCTTTTTGCATCCGGGATTATATGGAGGACCCCTAAAACCTGGCAGATGGTCTCATACTCATAAAATGTTCCCAATTTTTGACTGAGCTTCTTGCCGTGACTTCCCGTAAAGGCTATTGATCGAAATTTGTTTTTCCCAAATTTATTGAACAGGCTCTCGATGAGGTTCATGGTCTCTTCATCGGGCCTGCCGAAGTGTCGTTTATAAGGAAATTCAAAAACTACTTCTTTGCCGGAGTTAATGACGATACATTTCAAACTAACCGATCCAATGTCTATGCCGGCGTAATATTGGTTTAAATTTGTCCTCTCCATTTTTATTCTCCGTAACCTGAAAATTTCCCTCTATTAAAGATTAAAGTATCAAATTAGATCGATCATGCTGCCCAAGATTCTATAACTTATCGACTGTCTTATAGAGCAAACGACATACCATCTAGTATTTTCGAGCTTTAAATAATGGGAAAAGGCAATTCGATTGGGAGAAAGTAAGAATGGAGTGTTTGAATTAACTAGTTATTATTCTTAAAAGATATCACGGTTACCGGGATCATGAAGTTTGATTGAAATAATTATCGCGGACTTAAAAAAGAAGATGTTCTCGGCCGGAATGGATTCGATGAGAAGGTGCATATTAGGTTGACTTATATTCGCCTTTTTTTAAATATAGTTATCCAAATCAGAAGGTTGAGTCATAACTGCAATGGTTTACAAAGCAAAAAAAGTTGCGCCGTTCAGGTGATGTCGTAACAAGTATGATTTATCCGTTTCTTATACCTAAATATCGCAACTTTTGTTGCATCGGCAACTTTTCTTTCCATCACTTAACCTTATGAATTTCTTACCTTCAATCATAAATCTTTTGTTGACTGTCAACTTTTTTTGCCACCTTTCTATCAGTCCCTTTTCTACCTTCTCTGGATTCAAATACAAGATCTTTTTCTTTTTTTCGAATCCTTGATTTGTAAGCTGTCCTTATAACCGATCGAAATTGTATCAATAATTATTTCTAGCTGCCGTTTTTTCAACCTCACAGTTAAAATGAAATGCCGATATTAATGGAAAATAAGTTGGTCTGGAACGCTAATTGCTGAATATCTGTGCAAAAAGGTGGCAACAATGAAAAAGAAAAAATTGCCGAAAAATATAAATACTGCAAAGTCTTTTGGGTTAATTCTTTTTGCTATTGTTTTACTTCTATATTTGGATGGATGTACAACTAAAACTTTACAGCTTGCAAGAGAAAAGGCCTCACCACACTTTGAATATTGGAATTTAAAAAGAGCCGTATCAGCTTTGGTAGAGGAAAATGGCGATATCTCAATTTGTGCCGAGTTTAGCAAAGCTGGTGAAAATCAGACATATACATTGAATACCATAACACTTCCACTTGCTATTTTAACCGGAGAAACTAGTAAAAACGAAATGCTGGGGCTTCGCCCCGCCAAATGTCCAATCAATGGCACTCTCTGTTATTGGTATCCTATCGAAAAAGTCGATAAGAGCTGTGATAAATTTGCCCCTGAAAACTTAGCGGCCAGATCCTTTCTGCCAATCGTAAAATTAACTGTCAATTCAGATGATCAGGAGCAGCTTTATGATTTGCTTAATTCCTATAATAAAAGCCATCAAGTCGCAGATAGAATATTCGAAGTTCATTATGTCACTGAAGATCACACGTTAATTTACTGGCCATTCCGGAGGGGGCAACAGGGCATCCAGGCAATAAGTATTGCCGGGACTTATGAGGACAAAAGCACGTATCTTCATTACCTGAAGGTACCCGCAGCATTCATCGGTGATGTAATCGTAGTAGCGGCAACAGCGGCAGTATATACAGCGGGTATCGCCTTGGGAGTATTTTTACGATTACATTAGTTGCCTAGTACAATCTGACTTTTTGTTTTATACTTAAACCTTTAATCAACTGCTTTTTATGTGTAATAGAGGTACAGTTTTATAATGGTAAAAAATCATCCAAAAACCACCTGTTTTTCCCCCTGCAATATATTGCGCCGGCCTTCTATGTTTAAGAAACATAAATCCGAGAAAAATTAAAAAATAAGATCGTCTTGACAAAATTACTATAGTCCTCCAAAGTAGATGAAAAAAATCATCAATTTTGTTATCCTCATTTAACCTTCTGGATGAAGTCAGGCCCTATCCATTTTTTTCACTTTTCACATCAAGGGGGTGATCTCATGTCACGCTACAGCTTTATCGGACCGTCCACCCTGATTTTTGTTCTCCTGATAATTG
>JASFPE010000474.1:0-4469 GCA_050116155.1 Desulfobacterales bacterium | reverse complement strand
GATGAAGGTCTTGTCACGATCGACCGGCAAAGCCTATTAGATTTGCGCCACCATAGCTGGTGATTGAATGCGATTAAATTCGTTTAGCAAACATGAGATGCACTAGGCAAATTTTGCACCGCAAATCTGGATAAATTTACCGAACTTTAACTTAACAGGCTGGAATTAATATAAAAAATTTTGGCACACAATCTGCATTATCGAAACAAACGTTGAATGAAACAGGAGGACAATTCCATGCTGCAAAAAATAATTCTGCTCATCGGTTTGCTTTCCTTTATAATCCTTTCTGAAATAGCGATTGAGGGAACTTCAATAATGATGAATCTGAAAAGTGCCATGCTTGTTATGGCAGGCACGCTTTTGAGTGTGTTTATCGCGTTTCCAATAAAGACATTTAGGGATCTTCAGAAAAGCCTTATTGCTATTTTTGTGCAGGATGAGACAGACAACCCGTCACTGGTTAAAGAACTGGAAAAGCTCGCTCGCATCTGGCGTCAACATAGAATTTGGGAACTTGAGAAGGAACGAAATCTGATCGAAAACGTTTTCCTGCGCAAGGGAATTGAACTTGTTGTTGACGGCTATGATCGATTTGAAATTCGAAGTGTTATGGAAAAGGACTATGAACTTTACTTTTCTAGAAAAAACTCACAGGTTGATATTTTAAATACCCTGGCAAAGCTGGCACCGGTATTCGGCTTTGTGGGCACCATAATTGGTTTGATAAATACGCTTAACAATATCGAAGATCCCGCCCAGATCGGAGGGGGCATGGCTTTGGCGCTTCTTACGACTCTGTATGGCATTTTATTCGCCAATTTTCTCTTCCTCCCGCTTTCAAAAAAACTTTCTGAACACATAAAGACCGAAGCAACTGTCCTGAACATTATATTAGAAGGGATAATGGAAATTGCTGATCAGAAAACTTCTGGATATATATCCCGTCGGCTGAATTCCTATCTTGACGTAGATAATCTCAACCACATGAATAAGGAGAGGGATCGTGTGCACGGAGAGCGATCGACGCCACAAATGCAACCGCAACAACTCATGACAAAGGCAAGGGTCTAAATGGTACCGACAGAATGGGAAGCGCTTAAGAAACGACTTGAATTATCAGAACAAAAAAGGGCCTTTCTGCAAAAAAGGTTAATGCAGAGCGGCGTTGAAGAGGATTCAACGCTATGGAGCTTTGTCGATCTCATTACGTTGCTTTTGATACTTTTTATTCTTTTTTATTCACATGCTGTGACTCACAAAGCTTCTGAAAAGAACATGTCAGATGTGCAGCCGCAGCAATCTGTCGCGCAACCCTCTCGGGTTCAGGAAACATCAATTGCTTCTGAATCGGCAGCTTATCGTCCGTATGAGCCAAAACATGATACATTCGAAACCGAAGGGGAAAAGCAGGACGAGTCTTTAGAGCAATTACGGCAACAGATATTGCAAGCTGTTTCTAATAAATATAAAAACGATCTTTCCATCCATTGGCATCAAAGGCGTCTGATACTGGTGTTGGGTGAAAGGATTACGTTCAATGTGGGCAACGCGGATCTGCTGTCTAATTTTCAGCCGACATTAAAGCGGATCGCTCAATTTATCGCATCTCAGAAGGGGTATAAAGTCGCGATCGCCGGGCATACGGACAATGCACCCATAAACACGACACAGTTTCCCTCCAATTGGGAATTGTCGACGGCGCGAGCAGTTAATGTCGCTAAATTCCTAATTTCACATGGAGTCAGTCCCCACCGAGTCTCAATTGAGGGATATTCAGCGTATCGTCCCTTGTACGCAAATACAACCTCTCATAACAAACAGGCAAATCGCCGGGTAGAGATATCCTTGATCAAAGAGCATGAAAATGAAACAGCTTCTAATCTTTGATGCCTGAATCCCGAATTTCAATTCGAAATCCAAAATCCGCAATTAATTCCGCATTCCGAATTGGAGTCTTTTAATTCCTCAATCCCTAAATTCCTGAATTCCTCAATCCTCTGACTTCTGCCCTCTGTCCTCTGTCCTCTGTCCTCTGTATTCTGTATTCTGACACCTGAAAACTGAAACCTCAAATGTGTGTAAGCATTCGATTGCATTTTCGACAAATTGGGGACAACAAATTCAAGCCACATTTCTTTGACTAATTTAATCAAGGAGTCAATTACATGAACACAAAGACTGTTTTTATATATATACTTTTCTTCTGGATCGTAGGAATTGCTGGCTGGGGGTTCGCATTTTCCAGGGTTATTGAAGATGGCGGTAAAACCTATATCGTGGATTTGCACGGCGAACACTGGGATGTGACCCAGGCCAGATCAATCGGCTTTGACCCTCAACGATTTCAGCATGGTATCGGGCGCAATGCTTTTAAACCGCTGGATGATTCATCCTTAACGCAAGAAACCGGCGCTGTCTCAAAAAGCCAACGTGTCATCGGAGTTTCAGATGGAAAAGAGGCGAATGCATATTCTGTCTCACGACTCCAGCGGCATGAAACCGCAAACGGCTTCCTCGGAGATCAACCCATCACGGCGGCATACTGACCGTTGGTGGATTTAGCAGCTGTGTACAGCCGCCGGATTGACGGACAATCTATTACCCTGGTTCCCTCCGGATGGACTTATAAGAGCACCTTTGTTTTGTATGACAAGGAAACCGGTTCCCTGTGGTACCCGTTTGACGATGGGTTGATGAGCATTCAGGGATTCTACTTCAAACGCCGATTGTCTATGATTTCATCAGAGGACACCCGCTGGAAAGACTGGGTTGAGAAACACCCAAATTCGAAGATACTCAAATAGCAGAATTCGGAATGGGGAACTAATCGATTGCGGATTGCAGATTTTTGATTTCGGGTTGATAATCAAATTTATTTAGGAATTGAGGGATTCAGGAATTAAAAGATTGTAAAACCCTGAATCTTTAATCTTTTACCCCAAGCCCCAAGCCCTATGCCCTATGCCTGAATCTTTGAGCCCTGAACCTTGTTTTAAGGATTTGTTACTTAGAATACCTGACGCCGACTTTATAAAAAAACGCATCGCTATCCGGCATCGGCTCGCACCATCTCACGACGGCATTGTACCATTCCTTGATATTATGACCAACGGCCTCGTCGGGATAATTTTCCATCCTGATAAAGATCTTCGATCCCGGATCCAGAGAATAGCCGGCCACAAAACACATACCATCATCGCCATAATCACACAGGGTTGCGCTATAATAATTATCGGAATCGTGGAAGGCATAGAGCAACGCGGCGTCATGTTTGTGGCGTTCGGATTCCCGGTTTTCGGTTTGCATCACCATAACAGGCCTCCTTTTATGGTTGATTGCATAATGGCTTGAATCTTTGTAAATTACTCTTAACTATCAGTCCCGAATAATCTCAACAAAGCGGGCCAGGACGTGTCAAGGCGTCGGGGTAATGGTGAACTATCCGCAAGCAAGTGGTAGATAGATACAGGTGCGAAATTTGAAGCGTCTGATCTGAACGTAATGATAACCAGCAACATCGATCACCCTGTATTATCGAACATCTAGCCCTCCAAGTCAAATTCAAAACGAAATTTCTCCTGAGACCAAAGAGTGACCGCCTTAGATATGTGAAAGACAGTTGTTACGCTGAATTCGGCAGCTGTGCTCAGAATGAAAGGTCTATTGGCGAGCCTTTTTGAGGCGCTTATTTAACGCCTGGCGCGATATTCCTAAACTTAAGGCGGCAATAGATTGGATACCATTTGATCGTTTCATAGCTTCATCGATAAGCAACTGTTCAATTTGTTTAAGCGTAGGTAATTGCTCGGAGAAGGTAACTAATACGTTTTTATCCGAATCCAGTTGATGTGCGTCTGTTGAGGGTATCGGTTGCTTTTGAGAAATATGGGTTTTAAATGAATCCATCGAAAGTTTACCGCTTTTGTGGCCACTGACAGCGTCAAAAATCATAGATTCCAGCTCCCTGATATTCCCGGGAAAATAATAGGTTGAGAGAAGCGTCGCCAACTCCTCCGGAGGCGTCGGCTTCTTTTTTGCCAACACTCGAGATGCTTTTTCTAAGAAGTGCTCAACGAGAACCGGCAAATCCTCCCGCCGGTCTCGCAGAGGCGGGATCTGGATTTGATGATCACAGAGTCGATAATAAAGATCTTTGCGAAACTTTCCGGACGACTGCAAAGTTTCCAATTCCTGATTGGTGGCCACCACGATGCGGGCGTCTGAACGTTTTGCCACGTCGGATCCGAGAGGGAAGAACTCCCCCTCCTGTAAAAGACGCAAAAGCTTAACCTGTGATGCCGTATTCAAATCGCCGATCTCATCGAGAAACAAAGTGCCGCCGGATGACTGTTCGACCAAACCCCTGCGGGATTCCCGGGCATCGGTAAAAGCCCCTTTTTTGTGACCAAAAAGGGTGTCTGCAAAGACGTTATCATCCAATCCGGCTACGTTAACGGGGACAAAAG
>JASFPE010000473.1:0-4470 GCA_050116155.1 Desulfobacterales bacterium | reverse complement strand
CCAGTGTTGTCATCAAACACCCTATTCCAGTGATTGTAATTTTTTTGCATTTTGTGGCAAGAAAATTATATGGGATATTTTCACCATTTCTAGTAATTGTATATTGTCGATTGAATCCTCCAGAGGCAGACGAGTATTGAATATTTAAGGTCCGCCTCTGGAGGATCAATTATTATAAAATGAGCATGAAAATGACGGAGCGAGTCTCGCCCAAGGCGGGACACAAATCTTCAATCTTCAATAGTCAATTCTCCGCCTTAGGCGGATCCGGTTTAGGCTTTTGAGCTGAAAAGCTCTCGGAATAACTCCTGATTTGCAGATGAAGCAAAATCGGTGAAGGTTTCGGCAAACGCATCTTTGACGGTCTGCTTTTCTTTATCCATCGCTCCAATTAAGCTGCCGATTGCCGCAAGGGTTTTTTTATTCTGTTGCTGGGTTGTCGGCAATTCCTCGATAAGGTTCAGAAGATATTCTCTTTGGACACAAAGATCGTTAAATTCTCCCAAATTGTCTTGTAGTTTCTTCAATTGCGCAATCAAGGTATTCATTTTTTTGCGGGAAAATAAACTGGAGAAAAACTCCATCAAGTAACGCAGTTTCTTACAGTGAATTCTGAGAACATGCAGCATCTCATCTTCGGTATTTTCAAGAATTTGGCTACCAGTTTTGACGACATTGCGGTATTTCTTATAGATTCTTTTGCGAGCCAAACCGATGGCAGACACTTCAGCGTTAGAGGCGGTGACTGAATTTTGCTGCCCTTTATTTAAAAAAGCCTCCCAATCCTGCATAATCGTTACATATCTTTTAGTCTTCAAACCGCGGGTGACTTTCTGTAAGGCTTTGGATCGTTTCTTGCGCAAATAGTCAAACAACGGATCAATGTCATCACGCAAAATCGGGGGAAGCATGGCTTTGTATTTGTCTTCATTCAAGAGATAGACATCCAGGTCCCGCAGCTCGTTGGAGAGCTTTCCCACATAGGCAAAATCTTTCTTAAATCGATTGGTTGTCCTGGTTGGGAACACATATTTAATCTGGCCCAGTGCGGAGCGGGTCCTGCGAATCGCCACCCTGAAATCGTGCAAAAATTCCGTATCCAGGTCTTTTTCAAGTTTGGCTTCGTTGATTCGCATAACCTGTACCAAAAAACGCAATATGGCTTTTGTGGCTTCGTCCGAGCGCATGTCCGGGTCGAGTTGAATATTTACTTTTGCAGAATAACTTCCCGGCTTTTTGTCGACGACAGCCAATGCGTTAAAATATAGATCGTCTGCTTTACTGAGCGTAAACCCGGCTGCTTCGATTCGTCTGGCTAGATCGCGGGCGTATTTGGGGTATCCCTTAACGGGTTTCAGCCACAATTGTGTTGCCAAACCCGGGGCATTTTTTTTGCGGGATGTTTTAAATTCTTCGTAGGCCAGGCGAAGAACTGTTTTTTCATCCGCATTTAAAATACGGTAAGGGATCGATCGGGAATTCACCGCAGCGAGCCTGATCAGGGCCCGCATTTTTATGATGGGTCCCAGGTGGTTTTTAAGTTCACCGTCCGGAAACTCCCATATAAAAACAGGAAAGGTACTGATTTCTGTGCTATGCATGATCTCGGTTTCTGCCAGTTTGCGTAAAAACAGTATGTTTCCACATGCATACAAGACCAGTGATTTATTGAACAGACGCCAATCAAAGGTATCGTAAATCGTCAAGCGCTCGGCAACGGCGGGTTCTTTTTTGATGGTATAGCGCTCGGCTAATTCGTCGATGAAATGCTGTTTATTATGGCCGTCCGGCAATGTGTATTTTTGATCAAGCTGCATAATTGAATCTCTAAAGTGTTGATAAACAATTCTGGAAATGACCGACGGTGGCTCTCGGACATGCCGTTTTTGGCCTGGCAAGGATTAATATGAAGCCAGATAAATCTAAACCCGACTCTTTTGTTGAACCTTGTATCTCGGCAGCGATTTTTTGCCAATTAAATCGATAAAAACCTCTTGGGCGGCACGACGTTCCTGGCCTTTGTGGGGACGCCGCTGGATATATGTGCCGTCGGGCTGCATATCCCAGGCTGAACAATTGTCGTTTTCATAAACCAGCAGGGTCTCTTCTAGCTCCTGTTTCAACTGCGGATCTTCAACAGGCATGATGGTCTCCATGCGGCGATTTATATTGCGCTGCATCCAGTCTGCGGAACCGATGAAAAATTCGGGATCACCACCGTTTTCAAAACGATAGATACGAGAGTGTTCCAAAAAGCGACCGAGGGTGCTAAAGACCCGAATATTTTCGGAAAGTCCAGGAACCCCTGCGCGCAGACAGCAAAGGCCGCGGACATTAAGGCTGATTGGAACGCCGGCCTGGCCGGCGCGATAAAGTTCGTGAATCATGCGCGTGTCCTGGAGCTGATTCATTTTAGCTCGAATGCCCGAGGGGCGGCCCTCTTCACAGTGTTTCGCCTCACGGCGGATCAATTCAGTGAAGTGCTCGCGCAGATTGTGGGGAGCGACCAACAATTTTCCATAGCCGGGAGACGGGGTGGCGCTCGTCAGTTCGTTGAACACCGCTGCGACATTGGCACCCAATTCCCGATCACAGCTAAGAATGCCCATGTCTTCATAAATTCGGGCAGTGCCGGTATGGTAGTTACCGGTACCAACATGTGCATACCGGCGAATGCCGTTTTTCTCTTCGCGGACGACGAGGGCCAATTTGACATGGGTTTTCAGCCGTTCAACACCATAAGCCACGTGCACACCTTCCCGTTCCAGTAGCCTGCCCCAGGCAATGTTGGGTGCTTCATCGAAACGTGCGGTGATCTCCACCAGTACCGCCACCTGCTTGCCCTGGCGGGCCGCTTCCAGCAGCGCCTGGATGATCGGCGACTGGCTGCTGGTGCGATAGATGGTCAGCTTAATCGCCAGCACCTGCGGGTCATCCGCGGCACACTGCAAAAAGTGTAAGACGGAGCTGTCAAAGCTGTGGTAGGGATGGTGCAGCAGGATATCGCCCCGGCGGATTTCGGCAAATATCTCGGCGGTGTCAACGAGGTCCAACTGTCGCAGGCGGGGATGGGTCACGGGCACGTGCGGCAGATCGTGCAGCTCCGGATATCCAACCACCTGAAAGCCCATCAAATCTGCCAGACCCAACAAACCCTCGGTTAATAAAATGTCGCTCGGATCGGCATTGAGCTGTTCAGCGATCCAACTCTGCAACTTTTTGGGCATGCCGGCGCTTACCTGAAGCCGGGTCACGCCGGCGAATTTTCGGGCCGTCAGCTCATCGGTCACCATGCCGATAATGCAGCCCGGCGCAAGCTCGATATCATCGTCTGCCAGACTTGCGCGTTCCCAGGGGTCATCCTTGGCACCACGGGTCACCCGGAAAAAATAACACGCCAGACCCACTGCATTGGGAAATAGAAGCTTGAGATTGGAGGCGATTACCTGCTCTAAAGGCACAAATCCGGCATTGTCGGGCAGCGGCACCCAGCGTGGGCGGTTTGCCGGGACTTTGATCCGCACAAAGCGGTTGCGTTTCTTTTTGGTTGCCGTTACCTCCACCGCAATGTTCAAACCCAGATTGCTGATGAAGGGAAAGGGGTGGGAAGCATCCACGGCAAGCGGTGTTAGAATGGGCTCCACCGATTCAAGGAAATAGCGTTGCATCTGTGCCTGCTGTTGATCATTCAATTGGGAGTATTCCAATATAGGGATTCCCGCTTCCGCTAAAGCCGGGCGAAGCTTTTCTTGCATTAAACGGGCAACTTGGTGGGCCTGTTGATGCAACTCATCCCGGCAGAGGTTCAGTTCCTCCTCTGCGGTGAGCCCATCGGGGGACAGTTTCTTTTTCTTTTTTCTTTTTCTTTTTTCAATTTTACGCCGGAGCCCCCCCATGCGTTTCATCGCAAACTCATCATAGAGCATGCCCATGATGCCGGCGAACTTGACGCGTTCGAGCAAGGGTAGATCCGAATCCTCTGCGAGCGCGAGCACGCGGCGTGCAAAGCTGAGCCAACTCAACTCTCGGTTGATGAGCGTTTCGGGCGATTCAATATCGATTTTTTTCGGTTTTACTTTGGATATTTTAGATTTTTCTGCGCCTGCATTTTTTTCGATAGAAAGGCCGGTTTCCATGGTTCCCCCGCAAAGTTTTAATGTTTTCGGCTCATGATTCAGCAGCCGCCTGAGTCCTTTGCCTGCTGTGTCTTCCCCCCGCATATAATGGGAGGCGTGCCTGATGAAAAAACCTTACGGGAAATATTGAAGTGAAAAGAGCGCGAAGTTTAGGAACCGACTTAGCGGAAAATATCTCTTTTGATCGACGTCAGGATTGTCACCGGATGTGGCATCAACTATTTCCCGAAAGTCATTTTTTTATAGATCACGGCCGGAACCGATGTCAACCTTAATCTTTAAGAGGATAGCGGATAACAATCTTTAAGAGGATAGCGGATAACCTGTTAATTTT
>JASFPE010000472.1:0-4478 GCA_050116155.1 Desulfobacterales bacterium | reverse complement strand
ATAGATCTCAAGCTTATATGGGTGTGATGATTGATGATCTGGTTACCCGGGGAACGCGTGAGCCATATCGCATGTTCACCTCCCGGGCCGAATATCGACTCATGTTAAGGGAAGATAACGCAGATCTGCGGTTGGTGGAAATTGGCCATGAGCTCGGGCTAATCGATGATGACACGCTCAAAGATATCAATGTGCGCAAGCAACAAATCACCAGAGAAATGAAGCGAATCAAAGGCATTGTCATTAAGCCCAGCCAGACCGTAAATGATTATCTTGAGCGCCATGGCACGAATTCCATTCGACATGGCATCCATTTGGATCAGCTCCTTAAACGTGCGCAGCTGAGTTATGATGTGGTCGGCGCATTGGCTGAGAGTTCACATCCGATCAGCGACGCCGTGGCACGCCAGGTGGAAATCGAGATAAAATATGAGGGCTATATCGAAAAGCAACATCGCGAAATTGAAAAACTGAAAAATTTAGAGCGAGTTAAGATACCGCCGGATTATGATTTTACCAGTGTTTATGGTCTCTCAAATGAACTGAAAGAAAAGCTCTCAAATATAAAGCCTGTAACGCTGGGCCAGGCATCCCGCATTGAAGGCATCACCCCGGCCGCCATCTCCGTTCTCCTGGTTGCGCTAAAAGCCCATGAAAAATAGTGATCGGAATGAATCGATTGCGGATTGCAGATTTCGGATTTAAACGCAAGGTTCAGTGTAAGAGGTTCAGGGTTCAATGTATAAGGCATGGGGCATGGGGCAGAGGGAATGGGGTTCAAGGCTATTCGTTACGTGTTTCGGGGTGCGTGTTTCGCGTCACAGGCTAGAGATTACGTGCATGCAGAGACGCGCACCGCGCAACACGCAACGCGTAACGCAATAGATTCCGCAATCCGAAATTGAATAATTCCGCAATTCCGCAATTCCTCAATATATATCCTTTACGTTTCCGCCTCAAACCTCCAACCTCAAACCTAACGCGTTTGTATGAAAATCCTAAATCATTGAATTTACGTATTATAATTTACTTGACACCTTATGGTATTCAACTTATCCTAGATATAAATTAGCCGACAAATTCAATGAACATTTGTGATCGATACTAACTGGAGCAAAGCGTATATGGCCGAGGATTATTATAAAATTTTAGGTGTCACCAAAAGCGCCAGCGAAGAAGAAATAAAGAAAGCGTACCGGAAGCTTGCCATGAAATATCACCCCGATCATACCAAAGGGGATAAGAGCGCCGAAGAAAAATTTAAAAAAATCAGTGAAGCTTATGCTGTATTGAGTGATAAAGAAAAGCGCAAAGAATATGATACTTTCGGTGCAGAAGGCTTTCAGCAGCGGTTTACCCAGGAAGATATTTTCAGTGGTTTTAATATCAATGAAATTCTTCGAGAATTCGGGATTGGTGGTAGAAATTTTTCTGGAGCAAGAGGCGGTGGGAGGCGATTTACATTCGGATCCGGAGGATCTCCCTTCGGTTTTGGGGATGAGCGGCAGCAGGCTCAAATGAAAGGGTCGGATCTGATTTACGAACTCCCATTGACGCTAAGGGAGGTTGCCGATGGAACCAATAAATTGGTCAGCCTTCAACATCAGGGACGATCGGAAAAAATTACAGTTAAAATCCCCAAAGGAATGATCACCGGCAAAAAACTTCGTCTGAGCGGTAAGGGAAATCCCGGTCCTTATGGCGGCCCGCCCGGAGATCTTTACATCCAATCAAAAGTAATTGATGACCAGAATTATGATGTCAAAGAATACGATCTTTATTTAAATCGAGAAATAAAACTGAGTGAGGCCCTGCTCGGCACGAACCTATCCATACCGACGCTGGAAAATAAAACACTAAGCTTAAAAATTCCTGCCGGAACAAAGCCCGGAACCAAATTGCGGATGTCCGGTCATGGCCTTCCGGTGATGAAAACAAAGAAAAAAGGGGATCTTTATGTCAAAATCCAGATAAAGATACCGAAAAAACTGAGCGGCGACCAAAAAGAATTAATTGAAAAACTGGCACAGAAAGGCCTGTAACGAATTAAAATTATTGACAAGAACAGACTTTCAGGGTAATTTATATAGTAAGAAAAAGTATCGGCGTTTCCAGCAATTAACCATATAACAGGGGTCTCAGGTTTCAGAATCTCAAAAGAATGGTTTCAGGTGTCAGTGTTCAGGTGTCAGAAACGTAAAAAAGATGTGTTCAGGTGTCAGAAACACAAGATCTGACACCTGACACCCGAAACCTGAAACCTGATTTTCCTGACACCCGAAACCTGACACCAGAACCGCCTCCGTAGGATACCTGACACCACAAAATTCCACTTATGAAACCAATGAGGTAAGATATGATTGTTACCTGCCAGGAATGCGAATCGAGTTTCAATATTAACGATGAGATAATCAAAGAGACCGGTTCCAAAGTTAAATGTTCAAAGTGTGAAAATATTTTTGTTGTTTATCCAGAAGCCGCATCAGGCGAAGCCGATTTTGAGGATCCCCTATCCGGATTAGCTCAAGAAGACGAGCTGGACGATGATCTTGGTTTGCCCGATTTGGATTCGATGTTTGAGGAAGATCAAGAATCGGATGTTGCGGATCTATCCGATGATCTCGATCTTGATATCGGTGGCGATCTTGAGTCAGATGATCTTGATATTGATATAGGCGAAGATAGCGAAGCAGAAGATATATTAAGTGAACTGGATGAAAGTGCTGAGACGGACTTGCCCGATATAGATGGGATGATGGATTTTGATGAAGATGCGGAAGCGGAAGAGCTTGGCGAAGATATTGATGATGAAATGGAGCTCGATTTGGATGATGGGCTTGCCATTGATGACATCGATGAGCCCGAAGAACTTGGCGCTGAAGCGGATGAAGCCGAACTTGATTTTCTGGATGATGAAGGCCTGCTGGATGAAGATGTAGCTCTGGAAGCCGAAGACGCATCCGATCAGGTTGCCGATGAGCTTGATCTGGATGCTGAAATGCCGGATATGGATTCAGCAACCGGGGAAGTTGAGAGTTCAGCTGATGAGCTAGATTTATCGGATCTCGAAGATCTGATTGATGTGGATCCAGGAACGGAAAGTGAAGCGGTCACCGAAGCCGCTTCGGAAGATCCTGACATAGAGCTTGATTTTGAAGCGGAATCTGTCGAGTCGGCAGAAGGCGCTGAACAAGTTGATGAGTTGGATCTAACTGATTTGGAAGATACTGCCGATACGGCACCGATTGCGGAAGCCGAAGGGGGCACCGAAGGGGCGGCTGAAGAACTCGAACTGGATCTCGAATTTGAGGAGGAACCCGGCGAGGAGGAGAAAATTGACGAGCTGGATTTATTTGATTTGGAAGAAACTGCCGATGCCGATGTATCAACCGAAGCCGCCGCCGAAGAGCTTGATGTGGAGCTCGATGTGGGAGCTGAGCCCGCCGAAGCCACAGCGGAAGCCGAAGGGGTCGAGGAACTGGATTTTTCGGATTTAGAAGATATCGTCGAATCCGATGAATCACCGGCAGGCGAAGAAGTTGCGGCAGCCTCCCCGGAGGAGGTGCAATCTGATCTGGAACTTGATTTTGACGTTGGTGATCAATCCCAGGAACCCGCGGCAGAGGCTACAGCGGAGGCAGCCGATGAGCTCGATTTTTCCGATCTCGGTAAAATGCTGCAGAGCGATGAAGAACCGGTGCTTGAAGATGTTAAGGATGAAGGCCCCCAGGAACAGGAACTCGATCTCGATTTTGACGTGGATCTCGAAGCAGAAACCGCTGCACCGCAGGAAGCCGCCGTTGATACGTCGTCTGCAGCCGGTGATGAGGAATTCTTAGATATTGAAAAGATGCTTGAAGAAAGCGAAGATGAAGCTGTGGAAGTTGAATCTATCCCAGAGAGCACCGACCTTGATTTGGATTTAGACAGCGCCCTCGAAGAGTCGGATGCCCTTGATTTTTCCGATGCCGCAGAGGATGACCTGGAATTTAATCTGCTTGAATCCGATGAAGCTGTTTTGCAGGAGGATTCGTCTGACCTCGAAACCTCCGATTTTCAAACAGGAGCGACAACGGGAGGGGTGACGACGGATGGAATTAGCGATATGGCATCTGATTTTGATACGGACGAGTTTACAGATTCTGTAGACTTAAGCGACCAAACTGATATGCTCGACGACGGTATGCCGATGCCCGAGAAGCAGCGCAGTTTACGCAAACCGCTGACCGTTTTTGCATTGTTTATAATATTATTGGGCGGTGTTCTGATTATTCCGCAAAATTTAGGTCTCAAGATCCCGTTTTTAAGTGATATTAAAATTCCCTATGTCAGTGACATTAAGATTCCCTATCTTAGCGATAAATTTAATCCACAACCAAAGGATGTCGCCGGCAATCTTCTCATCACCCCTATGGGTGCAAGCATTAGCTATCAAATGGTCGAAAATGAGAAGTCCGGGCAGCTCTTTGTTGTCAAAG
>JASFPE010000471.1:0-4481 GCA_050116155.1 Desulfobacterales bacterium | reverse complement strand
AAGCGCCATATCAGGGCAAACTGGTTATGCCGCAAAAGAATGCCATGGAATGATGGAATACTGGAATGATGGGCACGCAGTGAAGCTTTAGCGCTATAATGGGTTAAGAAAAAGGAGATCTTTTTTCGACAAACTTGGTCAATCAGAGATTAATCCGCCTGCAGCAGACCGCTTTTTATACCCAATATTCCAATATTACACCATTCCATTATTCCATTGGACGTCTAAAAGTAAACGCCGCCCTTCTGGGGTGAAATCAAAGCTGGTTCCTCTGGGCTCGAATTCTTTGCTTGCCCTTGTGAAAAACTGAGTTATATTCTTACATCAAAAAATAATTTCAATATTTGAAGAATCGAAAGGAGACAGATATGAAATTCGAAAATTTAGAGGCTATTGTTGATTTTGCGATCGAAAAAGAAATTGAAGCCGCCGAATTCTACAGCGATTTAAGCCAGAAAGAGCGCTTTTCCGGCTCCAGTAAGATGTTTGAAGAGTTTGCCGCCGAAGAACGAAAACATCAAAAATTGTTGGAAGATTTTAAAACTCAGGGCGTCACTGCAAGCATGGAAGATTACAAACTCAAATGGATCACAGATATAAAACGCAGCGATTATGTTGTGGAATTGGAACATCAACCGGGCATGGCCTACAATGAAATTCTGATGCTGGCGATGAAGCGGGAAGAAAAAGCTTTGCAGTTGTACAATGACTTTCTGGAACAGACCGAAACGGAAGATGGTAAAAAGCTATTTAAAATCCTGTGCCAGGAAGAGGCGAAACATAAGCTTGCCTTAGAGACCATGTATGATGATTATATGGCGGAGATGGGCGACTAGTGTCGATTCCCAAGCGTAATTACAAAACACGGATTGATTTCGAAGTACTTCGTTTTACGCAATACAATTGGTTAAATTCCAAATTCCAAGCACCAAATTCCAAATAAATCCCAATGACCAAAATCCGAAATCTCAAACATTTTGAACATTGAAAATTGGGATTTGGGATTTATTTGTTATTTGGGTATTGGAATTTGGTGCTTCAGGTAGGGTTGGTGGTGTCTTCCGGCAGAGGACAGCCGGTGCAATCTCGAATCAAATTTCTCAGCTTTTTCCGCAAAACTGAATAGGAATAATATTTTTGAGCGGTTTCATAATTGTGCTTTACCATCTGCTCACGAAACTCTGGGTCCGTTAAAACTTTGCGCGCCTTGCGCACGGCCTCATCGTTGACGAAACCATCAATTTCGATGACCGAAAATCCCTTGGGCTTGATATCCATGGTGTAAATCGAATAGGTGTTTACTACAATCGGTTTGCAGAAATAGACGGCCTCAAGGAATGCATTGCCGAAACCTTCAAATGTGGAGCAATAGGTAATCAAATCCGCATGTGGATAAACATCTTCCAGGGTATAAATCTTTCTTCCCCTTTTGGTGCGGCCCCTTCTTTCATTGATGATATTTGAGACAAAATATGTATCGACTTTCATCAACTTGGAATATTCTCTGACGCGACGCTCATAATCATATCCCTCATCTCCGGAAGCATGGGAAATAATCAATTTCGCCTTCAACCCCAGCCGATGGACCAATTCAATGGCGTGTTCAATGCCTTTGCGCTTGACGACTCGCGTGGGCTGAAGAATTAATAGTTCCTTGTCTGCAACTCCCAGAGCTGTGCGCACATCGGATGCATAATTATCCACGGTCGGACTCGATTTGTTCGAAGCCAGGCCGCAGGATCTGGAATCACCTGCAACCGGCGGCGGATTATCAAAATCCATCACATTGGGAATTGTTATCGCCGATATACCGGTACGCAAACTTAATTGGTTGTCCGCCGAGGAGTTAATGACGACATGCTGGATAGACGGCAAATGCGGCGGAAAGGCCATATTCAGATACTCCCAGCAGGAGTTGGTCATGAAATGTTGTCGTTCCCAAAAAAAATCATGATGGTGGGCAATGGCAGGCATGTCCGTTTCAGATATCACCTCGGTGATGGCAATGCCCAGAGGAAGATTTAAGGGGATAGTGAGTGCATTCTCAGGCACGAGCAGGTCGATGTCATATTTTTGGATGAATTCATATAAACGATCTTTGATCTTCTCTTTTACTTCATAGATCTTTTGAGTAACAAACCTGCCCCTTTTAAGGGAACCGAAACAGTTTCGAAAAATATCTTTGATATCGGGGTGCTGGAAGTGCGCTTCTTCGACAAGAAACGAACAATCCGCCGGTCGATCAATCTCACCGGCAAAGTAGTAACATTGGAAGCCGACTGTTTCAAATACACTGGCCCATTTTGCTGTTTCCAGTGAAACACCATCGGTTCCCGCAAAACGGGTAGAAATAAATCCAACATTATGTGATTTATTGCACAACGAACAATATGCCATCTTCCATGCCTTCCTTATTGCTGTCATGAAATTAATTAGAAGCCTACTCAAGATGGCTTCGAGTTGTATTCAAATGTTTGGCGTTAGTACTTATTTCCTGATGCTTTGTCAAGGTGATTCCATGAATTAAAACAAAGAGTTTAATCCGGCAGGGGCCGTCATGGTCAATCTTAAGGGGGATTGAAATAATCCAATGCGGTTCGATATGGTGACACTAGAAGTGGTTTTTAAATCCCAGATAAGGTTTAAAAATCACGTTTAACTAAAACTTAAGATTAGCTGAACAAATAGAATCCCAGCGCTTTTTCCATGGCCTCTGCGGGTCCAAACTCCACTCCGATAAACGGGCCGTTGATGTTCTTGACAATGACCCGCTTTTTGATCAATGTTCGATGCTTATCATCCAGATTAAATTCAACTTCCATGTTATCGCCAATGCTAAAATCTTGGGGGGCATTTAGCTTGAGTTTCATGCCATTGGCTGAAATATCCTCGACGGTCAAAACTCCCCTGTTGACAGGTCTTCCGTCAATGAAATGGATAAAGCTTCCCGGCAAACTCGTTGCCTTGCGATATTGTTTTCGTTTTTCCAAAAGAGAAGTGTAAGCATGACCGCATGGGCATTTGACATTTACTTTTATTAATTTATCGATATTGGCATATTCTGATACACTTACAGTTTTCGAACGAGAACATTTCGGACAAACAAAGGTTGCCATTTGCTTGCTGGTTATGTAAACTTTTTCTGTCATATCATGGACCTACATGGATTATTTCACGATTCATTTTTAACATAAAATGCCAATTTTAGAAAGGCTTATTTATTGTTAAGCATCGGCCACCTTGATCAGATGCATACCATCTTTTCAATACCGAGGATGTGCAATTCAGCAATGATACGCATGTCAACATGTCATATTCAAAATTAACTAGAAGTGGTTTCATCATCCGAGTGAATACTCATTTTGGCAAACGGATAAAATGTTGGATATAGCGGTTTTTTGCAAATTTCTTCTTGCAAAACCCTGTAAAACAGGCATTTACTTATTGACTTTCAAAAATTATTCCTGTAGAATTTTTTAAAAATAAGGTTGAACAAACTTTATTCGATAAACTTTTAAGAAGGAGGAACAAATGACAAAAGCAGATTTGATTGCAAAAATGGCAAAAGACGCGAAAATTTCTAAGGTTGCCGCCGGCGCGGTTCTTGATTCATTTATGGCCAACGTGACCAAGGCACTGAAGAAAAAAGACGGCAAAGTAACTCTGGTCGGCTTTGGTACTTTTCAGAAAGTACGCCAAAAAGCACGCAAGGGCCGCAATCCGCAAACCGGGGCTCCGATCAAGATTAAGGCTAGAAATGTCGTTAAATTCAAAGCCGGTAAAGCTTTAAAAGACGCTATCTAATCTTAATACCCGCCAAAAAAGGCAGTTTATTCAGCAAACCAATAGCTGATAAACTGCCTTTTTTTATTTCATGTAAAGGAAACAGCCCCATGCAAGATTTAAATCCACATGACATCTTAACCAGGGTGACCCGATACAATCTGATCCGCAATGAACGGATGATCTATATTGATGTGCATGAAAGACTGGCCGGCAATCTGGCCGGCACATTCATGGCAGTTCCCAATCTGATTAACATTGTTGCGAGGCAGGAATTTCAAGGCATTGGAGAGACAGAATCGGAAGCGCTGAAGGACTGTTTGTCAAAGATAAAAGGGTTTAATGTAGAAAATCTTTTTCCCCAAAAGCCTGATTGATCTGACAATACCTCGTCTTCCAGAATGAAGTTGGTTAGATTTCAAACTTGATGATCTTGTAAGAAGTCCGAAAATGGATATAGACTCCAGCTTTCGCCGGAGTGACGGGAATTGAGACTTTTTACGATTTAGTCAAATTTCAAATCCGAAACATAATTGGATTGCTTGTTCGACTTTTTTATTGCTTTTTTTGGACACAATAGTAGAACCTATCTCAAAAATGTGGCTAAGGGTTCAGGGCAAGGCGCGGGGCGGATCAAAAGCGGAGCATACACGGTAGTATGTGAGCATTTTGAGCCGTCCCGCAACACCGCCATGGAT
>JASFPE010000470.1:0-4482 GCA_050116155.1 Desulfobacterales bacterium | reverse complement strand
AGATTCTTTGCCCGAATGGAAAGGCGTCCGGGTGTATCTTAAAATGACCCAATGCGAGACCTCCGGGGAAAAGCTCGATCAAATCAGAGCCCTGATAGCCGAAAAGGGGGGTGAGAAAGCCGGCAAAATGATTCATGCCGCCGTGACTTATGAAGTTCAGGAGATCAGGCCGCTGGCTGATTTTGGGCAGGGGTGGGAAAAGTCTATTTAGACCTTCGGGCATTTTCTTCTTACAACATGTTGGCAAAAACCGAAAAACCAATGGCGCCGCAAAAAGCCGCAAAAGGTTTCAGGTGCCGGGTACAAAAGGTTTCAGGTGTCAGGTGTCGGGTGTCAGAAAAGGCTTGAAGAAAAATTGAGGCATTGAGGCATTCAGGAATTAAAAAATAATAAAACCCTGAACCTCTGAACGCTGAACCTTGAACCCTGCCTTTAAATCCGAAATCGCTGACACCTGACACCCGACACCTGAAACCTGATTGTATCTGACACCTTAAACCTGAAATGAATAATTAATAGCTCCTCAATTGAATTTGACTCAATAAAGGTAATAACGGTGAAGATTTGAATCAGTACAAAACAGAAGTCATCCACAAAGGTGATGCCAGCGGAAACGATATGACGATCAGGTATCGGTTGCCATCCGGACTCGAAATTTTTGGTTTACCGACCATGAATTTTTACGGGGGACACTGGGATTTAGGGCCGACCTGGAATTATGCGGTGATGGCCGATAAGCCATTTATAGTGGATTCCGGTCGATTCGGTCAGGGTCAAAAACTGGTCGGTATGATGGAATCTGTTGGTATCACCGCTGAGAACCTGGAATTTGTCCTGATCAGCCACAGTCATGAAGATCACGATGGCGGTCTTGCCGAGCTGGTGAAATCCACCCGGCTTAAAGTAAAGGCTCATGCGATCTACGATCTTCTCATCCGCAAATATCCCAAGAACGCTCCTCCTGGTTATAAAGCGGATTTTCCTGCCAAGTGCTGGCACTGTTTTATGCCGGAGTCGTTTTATACTCAAAACTGTCTCGACTATCACAGGGTTTTAAACGACCTGGAAGTGGATCGCATCGACGATGGAGAAGACAGGCTGGGTGAAAATATTCGCACATACCATTTGCCGGGCCATAGTCCGGATTGTCTGGCCGTGTTGCTGGGAGACGAAGCGATTATTGTGGGCGATATCGTCTTGCCGGATATCACGCCCTGGCCGACCCGTGAGGCCATGTATGACGAAGTGGCTGGAATCATTGAACCGGATTACCCGGAGCCCCGGGCAATATTCGGTCTGCAGCGTTATATTAAATCTTTGAAAAAACTGGCTGAGATTGCCCGTCTCCAGCCGGATGTGCTCGTACTTCCGGCACATCGGCTGTATTACAATGGTCGCTGGAATCCTATTGGCCTGGCAGATAGGGTAAATCAATTACTTGAACATCATATTCAACGCTGTGCCGCGATCATAGACATCCTGAGCGACGGACCCAAGATTGCCGATGATATTGCCCGGCGGCATTTTGATCCGGGGCTATTGGAAGGTCTCGGCAGCCTGATGGCCTCCAATGAGGTCATTAGCCATTGCGAGCTATTGATCCACAGTGGAGATGTGGTGGTGGATGACAATAAGTTTGCAGCCACGGGTAGTAACAACTTTGAAGCCGGTATACACGCTTTACGTTCCGATTATTAAATGGTTATGAAATCATAACTGTTTTAACGTAATTTTTTTGCAGATATGCATCACTAATCCGCAAAATTTGAGGATTAGCGGTTTAGGCGTTATCTAAAATTTGAAACAACTCAAATTCTTTAAGATTGGTGTGTGTAAGATCTAATCGGCTTCTTCGAGAATTATGAAATTATACCCTTTCCTATTCGTCCTCTTTCCAAACATTAAATTCTTGATTTTAGCACCATATTTGATAACTTCATTGCGCATTACGATAATATATTCAATTTGTTATAAGGCAGTTTTGCATGGAAGGCGAAACAAACATCGGCATAATCTTGCGCACTAAGTTGCACCGGCCCCCCGCGCCCAGTGACTATGTGCATCGGCCGCGGTTGTCAGAATATCTTGACAAGCAGCTTGAGCGACCATTAACCCTGGTCTCGGCCCCCGCCGGATACGGTAAAAGTACGCTGGTGAGCTGCTGGCTGGATACTTGCGACAGGCCAAGCGCCTGGATATCCCTGGATGAACAGGACAACGACTTTCACCAGTTCCTGTCTTATTTTATTGCAGGGGTTGACACCATTTTCCCCGATGCCGTCAGCAAGACAATGACCCTGGTCGATGCCCCGACCCTGCCACCGCTTTCGACTTTAGTGGGCAGCCTGGGCAATGAACTGGACGCGATCGAGCAAGATTTTATCCTGGTACTGGATGATATTCATTTCATCCAGGAAAAATCGGTGCACCATTTCCTCAACGATCTGCTACGCCATCCGCCGCGGCCCATGCACCTGGTACTAATCGGTCGGCGAGACCCATCGCTGAGCATCGCCGCCCTGCGTGCCCGCAGCCAACTTACCGAAATTCGCCTCCAGGATCTGCGGTTTACAGAAGCGGAAACAGCGGCATATCTGCAACAGATAATGAAAAAGCAGATCGATGGAAACTTAGCCGCCGCCTGGTCGGAAAAAACAGAAGGATGGGTGGCCGGTCTACGTCTGGCAGCCCTTTCCATTCAGCACCGGGGCGATTTAAAAACCCTCCCGATTAAACTCAAGGGGGGTACTCAATACGTGATGGACTATCTTTTTAGTGAGGTTGTTTCACACCAACCCTCTGGCATCCGGGACTATCTTTTAAAAACATCCATACTGGATCGTTTCTGTGCCCCGTTGTGCGACGCCATGATTGGAACCGGCGTCGAGCCGGTAAATACACAAAATGAAGCCTGGCAGTTTATCGCTCGGCTGAAAAAAGAGAATCTCTTTATAATCAGTCTGGATGAGGAAGGCCAGTGGTACCGCTACCACCACCTGTTCCAAGATCTCCTTAAAAGGCAACTCCTGCGGCATTATTCTCCAAACGAAATTACAACTCTGCACTCACAGGCCAGCGAATGGTTCGAATCCAAGGGATTAATCACGGAATCAATCAAGCATGCCCTGGCGGCCGAAGATTACGTACGGGCGGCCGAGATCGTCGAGCGGCACAGTCACGACGAGTTCGATGCTGACCGGTGGTATGTCGTTGAGCGATGGCTCGCAATGCTCCCCGCAGATGTCAAGCGGCAGCGATCGTCGCTCCTTATGGCCGACGGTTGGGTCGCGTACTGCCGACTCCAACTGGATCGGATTCCGGTATTGATCGAGCAGTGCGAGGCAGTTGTCGACGATCGAACGCTTGAGACCTCGCAGGAAGGAGAGCTCGCATTCTTTCGGGGCAGTATTGCGTACTGGGCAGGTGAGGCTGAAGGCAGCCGTCGTCATCTTGAAGAGGCTCTTTCGAGACTCGGCTCCAGGGAAGGATATGTCGAAAGTGAGACCGAGCTCGCGCTCGGTCTGGCCCGCTGCATGGCCGGCGACAGGGAGTTGGCTGTTACAGCACTGGAGGATCGGATCCGAGGTGCCGCCACACAGGAAGGTGTGTACCTCGCGAAGCTGATCGGCGGGCTGGTTCTCATCCACCTGTTGTCCGGCGACCTGACCTGCGCCCTCGCCGAAGGGAAACGATTCCGTGGAGTGGCGGCCACATATCGCCTCCAGAACCACGAGGCCTGGAGCGACTACCTCATGGGGTGTGCCCAATTGCAAGCCAATCAGCTCGATGCGGCGTCACGCAACTTCGCCCGTGCCTGCGAGCGGTGCTACATTTTCGAGACCCGGGCAGCATTGGATGCTTTCTTGGGTTTGGCGCTGGCGCAGCAACTCATGCAGCAACCGGAAAACGCCCGCGAAACTGCAGCTCGGCTTCATAGGTTCGCCAGCGAGCTGAACGATCCCGAGGCTTTGGCTGTGGCCGATTCGTTCGTGGCCCGACTATCCGTTCTGCAGGGGAACCCTCCGCCGGCCGAATCCTGGACACACTCGCTCACAAAGAAGCCCGCTCCGGGATCGCTCTTCATGTGGCTGGAGGCTCCTTTGATCACGCAGGCGCGGGGTCTCATCGCCGAGGGTTCCAAGCGGGGCTTGAAAGCAGCGGCCGAGTCACTCCGGACTCTGAGGCAGCAGTGCGAAGCGTGGCGGTTTACCTGTCAGACCATCGAGATTGCGGTCCTACAAGCTCTTGCTCTGGAAAAGCAAGGTCGGGCCGATGATACGCTGGACGCCTTAAAAGACGCGGTGGCATTGGCCGAACCCGGCGGTTGGGTACGGCCGTTTGTCGAAGCCGGCCAGACGATGGCCGATTTGCTCATGCGGTTGCATAAGCAGAATGTATTCGTAGGCTATATCGATACACTCCTGGCCGCTTTTCGGGATGAAGAGCATGCTGTTTTACCGGATGTATCCAAATCTCAAGCGG
>JASFPE010000469.1:0-4509 GCA_050116155.1 Desulfobacterales bacterium | reverse complement strand
GAAACCAGAGATATTCTAGCCAGGCATAATCTCAATATCGCTGCTGTAAATGTAAATGTTAAGGCCGAGCCCGAATTTCGAAACGGCGGATTGACATCCCATGACAAAGAGATCCGCGACAAAGCCGTGCGCTTTATCAAAGAAGCCAAGGATTTTGCCGAGGCCGCCGGCGCCGACAAAGTTACCTGCTGCCCACTGGGCGATGGTTATGAATTTTCATTTCAACATGACTATGCCCACACCTGGAAATATCTGGTGGAAACCTTTGGTGAAGCCGGTGCTTATAAAACGCAGATACCGCTGTTTATCGAATATAAACCCAGCGAAACCCGCGGACGCTGCTTTGTGGATACGGCTGCAAAGACGCTTTGCCTGCTCAATGATATTCAATGCAAAGACATGGGGGTCACCCTGGACTTCGGCCACTCCATGTACGGAAATGAAAACCCGGCAGAAGCCTTGGTTCTGTTGGCCGAAAGTCCGTATAAATACTACATCCATGTCAACGATAACGATGCCAAATGGGATTGGGATTATTTTTGCGGAACCAAGCATTTTTTAGAATATGTCGAATTTCTCTATTATCTCAAAAAATATGGATATCAAGATTACCTCACCTCCGATACCTCCCCTACTCGCTGGGATATCAAAGGAACCTTTGAAGCCAACAGCAGGATCTCCAATAAAATTTGGAGCCTGCTCGATCAGGTGGACGGCGGTGAATTGGCACAACTGATGATGCAAAGTGATTATTTAAAAACCTGGCAATTTATCGAGAAGAACATCTTCTCGTTAAAATAAGGACAAATGCAAACCCAAGCGCAAAGGAGTATCAATAAAAATGCTTCAGACACCGATGTCAATCGATGAACTCGAAAAAATGGCGGCGGTTATCCGCTGCGACATCATTGAGATGATATGCACAGCGGCAGCCGGACACCCGGGTGGCTCGCTCTCATCGGCCGATGTTGTCACCGCACTTTATTTTCGAATCATGAACATTGATCCCGAAAATCCGACCTGGCCGGATCGGGACCGCTTCATCCTCTCCAAAGGCCATGCCTGTCCGGTCTGGTATGCCGCCCTGGCCGAACGCGGATATTTCGATAAATCGCATTTAGGCACGCTACGCCGCATGGATAGCATTCTCCAGGGGCATCCAACCATGAACAAAACCCCGGGTATCGATATGACGGCCGGATCCCTCGGACATGGATTGTCAGCCGGGCTGGGGATGGCGCTGAGCGGAAAACTACGCAAAAAAGACTATCGCGTATATGTCATTATCGGCGACGGCGAGTCTCAGGAAGGATCCATCTGGGAAGCCGCCATGGCCGGCGCAAAGTGGAAACTGGACAACCTCACGGCTATTTTGGACCGTAACAACCTGCAAAACGATTACGCTGTGGATGAGGTCATGCCCATAGAGCCCGTCGCCGACAAGTGGCAGGCCTTTGGCTGGAACGTTTTGGAGATCAACGGTCACAATATGGAAGCGATTGTGCGGGCGCTGGAGGGGGCCAAATCATTTAAAGAAGCACCCACCATGATCATCGCCAACACGGTCAAAGGCAAAGGGGTATCCTTTATGGAAAATGTATGTGAATGGCACGGTAAGGCACCCGCTCAGGATGAAGCCGATCAGGCCTTAGAAGAGATTAGGAGGTGTTTCAGTGAATAATAATCAATCACCTTATCATTATGTTCGTCCGGAAGTCATCTCTTTGTTTGCGTCGGATGAAATATTTACCAGCGCCGATCAGCAGCCGACGCGTTACTCCTATGCCGAAGCCATTCTGGAACTTGGCGAAAAAAATCCTGATATCGTGGTGCTGGACGCCGACGTCTCAAAATCTATCAAGACGAATCTATTCGCGGAAAAGTTTCCGGAGCGTTCCTTTAATTTCGGCATCGCCGAACAAAACATGATGGCGGCCGCTGCCGGCATGGCCACCACCGGTCTCATCCCTTATGCCAGCACCTATGCCGTCTTTGCCAGTATGCGGGCGCTGGACATGGTGCGCAACAGCATTCACTATCCGCATCTTAACGTTAAAATTGCCGCCAGCCACGGCGGTATCACACCGGGTCCTGACGGCGTGACCCACCAGGGCCAAGAAGATCTATCGATTATGCGTGCCATCGCCGGCTCAACCATCATCGCACCGGCTGATCCAATCACCACCAAGCTGGCTGTATGGGCCGCCGCAGATTATGATGGCCCGGTGTATCTCAGCTTTACACGCGATCCCGTGCCGGTTCTCTTTGACATGGACTATCCCTTTGAAATCGGCAAAGCGGTAGTCATTCGGGCTGGCAAGGATGCAACCATTGTCGCCAATAGAGATCTAGTCGTTCAGTCGCTGGTTGCCGCCGAGTTGCTAGCCGATAAGGGCGTGAATGTAAGGGTGATTGATTGCCACACTCTTAAACCGCTTGATAATGAAGTCGTATTGCAGGCGGCCCATGAAACCGGCGCCATTGTGACTGCCGAAAATAACATGTTTTACGGAGGGCTTGGCAGTGCGGTGGCTGAGGTACTGGTAGAAAACCTTCCCATCCCTATGAAGCGTATCGGCGTGCGCGATACCTTTGCTGAGTCCGGCCCGTATCTGGAACTGCTCAAAAAATATGGATTGTCGGCCGAACATATTGTTGATGCTGTAGAGGAAGTAATTAAACGCAAATAGTTCACCTCTGAGTCGATAGTGCGGGCAGGCATTAATCTGCCTCTGGCGCATAAAGCCCGCCACTACGTTTTTTTGTGCGAGAATTGTAAGGGCGTGGATATACCACACCCACCGCTTTGTTCGAATAACATCTTTCCCAACCAAGAAAGTATTGGAAATCAAACGCATCAAAAAAAACGATTTGTTTTCTAGTCTGCCGGAGGAATGGCCGGTGGATTTGCGGCACCAGATTCAGGAAAAGGTAACGGCAAGTAGACGCAAAATTGTCGTTTTAGACGACGACCCCACAGGCACTCAGACCGTTCACAGCATCCCGGTGCTGACGGATTGGTCTGTAGAAACACTTAAGAGTCAGCTATCGAATGATCTACCCGTCTTTTATATTTTGACAAATTCTCGAAGCTTCACATTGGATGTTGCTCAATCTATTAATACTGAGATCGGTCGGAACTTGATTGAAGCCGCAGAGCAAGCAAATTGTCAATTTGTTGTGGTAAGCCGTAGTGACTCAACTTTACGTGGACATTTTCCTGATGAAGTTGATTCATTAGCAACGGCTCTGAAAACAGACTTTGACGGATGGATAATCACCCCATTTTTCCCTGAGGGTGGGAGATACACTATCGGTGGAATCCATTACGTAGATGAAGAGGGATGGCTGGTTCCGGCTGCTGAAACGGAGTTTGCCAAAGACAGTGTGTTTGGGTATCAATCATCTAATCTATGCCAGTGGATAGAGGAAAAGACCAGAAGGAGGATTTCATCGGATGATGTGTCCGCGGTTTTAATCAAAGATCTTCGTGAAGGGGGACCAGAGCGTGTATCCTCCATTCTGATTCAATTGCAGCACGGCAGTATCTGTGTGGTGGACGCAGTCAGTTACCGCGATCTTGAAGTTTTTATTCTTGGGTTGTTAAATGCCGAGGGACAAGGCAAAAAATTTCTTTATCGGACCGCCGCGTCATTTGTCCAAGTTAGATCCGGCCTTACTTCTCGCCCGTTGCTTACCGTCTCTGATTTGAACTTGCCTGACACTGGTGGCGGTTTAATAATAGTCGGTTCCTATGTTCCCCGCACATCCGAACAGCTTAATATGCTTTTATCACAACCGAATATCATCCAGACTGAAGTCCTTGTTGATGCCCTGATGGATGATAAACTTCGCATGGATGAAATAGAACGGGTAGCGTTAATATCCGATCAGGCTCTAAATAGTGGCAAAGATATGGTTATCTACACCAGTCGTCAACTTGTAACAGGAAAGGATACCGAGAGCAGCCTGTCTATCGGACAAGGTATCTCAAAGGGCTTGGTAAACATATTACATAAAATTTCAGCCACACCCCGCTATATACTGTCCAAAGGCGGCATTACCTCAAGTGATGTAGCTACGGATGCATTGCAAGTCAAAAAAGCCATGGTTTGCGGGCAGATCTTACCGGGTGTTCCGGTATGGAAGCTTGGAAATGAAAGCCGTTATCCTGATCTAATATATATTGTTTTCCCAGGCAATGTTGGTAACTCTGAGTCCCTGGTAGATGTCATTAATAAATTGAAATTGCATCAATAAATTTACGATTTAGATTTAGCGAAAAATTCACTCCTCAATCTACATAATTTTATATTGGTTAAGCGAATCTTATTGTTTTCCGAAATATAATAATTGCACCTTACGTGCCTGATGGTTAAATTTGGAGGGGCTACATTTTTTTGGTATGTGCTGATGTAATAATAAATTTCGGGAAATTGCAGAATTGCACCTGATTGGTGAGGCAATTGATAATTTTCAAAACATGCGATCTGCTTGCCATAATTACAT
>JASFPE010000468.1:0-4510 GCA_050116155.1 Desulfobacterales bacterium | reverse complement strand
TCACCAAAGAGCATGATGCCGATGATATAAATTTAGGACGAAAAGTACATGAGAAACCTAACTTTTCGATCTCCCAAGACTGAAGTGAGAGAGAGCTCAATTCACGGCAAAGGCCTCTTTGCCAAAGCGCCAATTAATAAAGGCGAGATTGTAGCCGTCAAAGGGGGGTATATTCTCGGACATCGGCAATGGGCGGAAATCGAGCCTGATTTGGGCTCTGCGGAAATCCAGATTTCGGAAGATCTATTTATCGCACCTGTTCGAAAGGAGCACAGGGAAGGAGGAATGCTTTACTCCAATCATTCCTGTGATCCCAACATTGCCATTCAAGGCCAGATCGTCCTCGTGGCAATGAAGGACATTGATGCCAACGAAGAACTGACTCATGATTGGGCAACCACTGATGACTTGAACTACGAGATGCAGTGTAACTGCGGGAGTCCGCACTGCCGGGGCGCCATCACCGGTAAGGATTGGATGAGGAAAGATTTGCAGAAAAAGTATAAAGGATGGTTTTGCTGGTTTCTTCAGCGGAAGATTGATATGTTGGCGTCTGAAAACTCGCTGGAGCAGGCTCGATAAGGGTGCTGGTTAAATAACTTCTAAACTTTTCCGATTGGCCAATCACCGGCCTTAAGCAGCACCTTTGCGAAGGTATCTTTCGTCGATCGTTTTTCCCTCACCTTTGGAGTAACGTTTTCGGAACCTTCTCCCCAAACAGTACCGTAACTCAGGAAATCAGAGAATTCTTTCAGGTTAAATGCTGGATTGAAACCTCGTTTTCTGAGGTCCTGATATTCTTGCAGAACTTCGGGGTATTTGTACAGGACAAACCAGTTCAATCTGGTGTTTGCCGGAATATCCAGATTCTCTTCATACCACACAAAAATCCCCTGGTCTTTCGCAATGCTTTCAACTCCATTTAAAGCAGTTTCATAATCTTCGGGATAAAAGGGCGGCGAAAAAGCGGCCTTCTTGCATTCATTGGCAACACATTCGGCAAACGCCGTCACCATTCCCAATATAAACGATTTGCGATCGATCGATTGCAATGACTTCATTGGCTATTTCCTGACTATTGCGTTTTTTGTTAAATCTGAGGCCGGTGAATTTTTTCATTTCAAGATTGTCATTCCCGCGCAGCAGACTGTGTCGCAATTAGCAAAACCACGCATTTGCTGTTTTTGTCATTCCGGGCTTGACCCGGGCACGAAGTGAAGCTTTAGCGCTATCCAGTGCTTTTTCAGACTATTTTGTTACTGGATGCCGGATCGAGTCCGGCATGACAGACAGAATTTGAGCGCTTTTTTGAATTGCGACACAGTCTCGCAGGCGGGAATCCAGAATTATGTTAATGACAAAACTGGATGTCTGCCTGCGCGGGAATGACGGAAACCACTCCGATCCCTCAAGTGAATAGATTCTGCCGCATAGTCTCAAAGACGTTAAAATTATTTGCTGGTCGGCACGGAGGCCGGCTCTACGAATATGTTTTGAAGCGGTCTAAATCGAAAGTGGGCCTCAGAATCCGTTATTTGCATCATTACTTTCCTCCCTTTCGTCTGAACCCCATGCCCTCTGCTCCATGCCCCTTGCTATTCCGCTTTAGCACCTAACATACAATAACCTAAAAGTTATTGATTAAACTGAGCATGTAGTATCACCACCCAAATAGGCCTCTTGCATCATCTCGTTGCACAACAGATTCTGGGCGGTGTCCGATAGCACAATTGAACCGGTTTGCAGCACATAGCCGCGATCTGCAATGGACAGGGCCATGTTGGCATTTTGCTCCACCATAAAAATCGTCGTGCCCTGCTGATTGACTTTCTGAATGAGCTCAAATTGCTGATCGACCAGCATGGGTGAGAGTCCCATGGAGGGTTCATCCATTAATAAAATATCCGGCTTGGAAAGCAATGCCCGGCCCATGGCCAGCATCTGCTGTTCTCCCCCGCTCAGAGTGATACCGGCCTGATTGCTCCTTTCTTTTAATTTGGGAAAAAGCGTATAAACTTTTTCCAGATCTTTTTTCACCTTATTTTTATCTTGCCTGAGATAAGCGCCCATCTCCAGGTTTTCAAGGACCGTCATGCGGGGGAAAATCCTGCGGTTTTCCGGAACAATGGCCACGCCTTTTGAAATGATGAATTTGGTAGGCTTTCCGTTGATGCGCTCACCTTTGAGTCTGACATCGCCTTTTTTAATTTTACATGCGCCCAGGATTGTTTTCAGTGTGGTTGATTTGCCTGAGGCATTGCCTCCCAAAAGACACACCAACTCACCCTGGCAGACATTGAGATTGATATCGTACAGCACCTGGATGTTGCCGTAATAAGTATCAACGTTTTCGAATTCTAAAATAGGGGTTTTTTCCATTTATCAATGCATTACTTTATAAATGTTAGCGTTTCGTGGTGCTTCGAGATCAAAGCTATATTTGGAATAATGGAATATTGGGTCAAAAAAGGAATGGATCAATAGTTTAAATAGATACAAATCCGATAAACCCATCATTCCACTATTCCATCATTCCAATATTCCAGAAGCCGGTCCAATTAAGCCGTAGATTTTTTTCGACCTAAATAGGCCTCGACGACCTTTTCATTACAGGCTACTTCTTCATAACTTCCTTCGGCAATTTTAACGCCGTAATCCAGCGCAATTACCCGGTCCGAAATGGTTCGGACCACATTCAGTTTATGCTCGATGAGTAAAATCGTATATCCGAAGACGTCTCGGAGGGTCTTTATGAACTCGGTTATCTCGATGGTTTCCTGAGGATTCATTCCGGCCGATGGCTCATCCAGCAGCAGGATTCTGGCATCGGTTGATAAAGCGCGAGCAATTTCCATGCGCCGGCGGTTGGCATACGATAGAAACATGGCCTGCTGGTCAAAGCGATAACCGGTAAGCCTGGCACCGAAAAGGCTCAGGACTTCCTTGGCTCTGTGTTCGGTTTGCTTTTCTTCCTTTTTATGCAAAGGCAAATGAAATAGGATAGACAAGGGGCCTGCAGCGGTTCGGCAGAATTGACCGACTCTGGCGTTGTCTAATACGCTCATCTTGTTAAACAGGCGCAAATTTTGAAATGTTCTTGATACCCCTGCCTTGACGATCTGGTGCGGTTTTAATCCGGTGATTTCCCGACCTTCAAAATAAATGGATCCCACATTCGGAGGGTAAATACCGGATATTAGATTGAACAATGTTGTTTTACCGGCGCCATTGGGACCGATGATACTTAATATTTCTTTTTCGTGTAAAACCAGACTTAAATCATCTACAGCTTTAATGCCGCCGAAATCCATGGTTATATGGTTAATTTCAAGGATTGCCAGATCGCTTTTTGTATGCTGCACTTTAGTTTCAGTGGCTTCCAGTGTTTTTTCTTTTTCATCGTAGTAGAGCTCCGTGGAAGCTCTGAGACGGCCGCTTTGGTCTTTGTCCGGTCGAACTTTCTTTTTCACCAGAAAGCCAATTCCTCCCATGATGCCCTGTGGCCGCAGTGCCATGAGCACAATCAAGATCAAACCATAGGACATCATGCGGTAAGCACCATATTCTCTGAGAAACTCGGGCAATATGGACAAAAACACAGCACCCAGGATAACGCCGGTGATGTTGCCGAGACCGCCCAGGATCACCATGCAGTAAACGATGACAAGCTGGGGAAAATCAAAGTTGTTGGGAAATACGGAATCCTGAAACGAAGCAAACAAAGCACCGGCGGCTCCGGCAATGAAAGCCCCTCCGGCAAAGGCCATCAGTTTCATCCAGGTGGTGTTCACCCCGATGGCTTCAGCAGCCAGTTCATCCTCACGGATGGCTTCCCAACCCCTGCCGAATCGTGAACGTTTAATTCGGAATGAGCCAATGGTGACGGTAATCGCAAAGAACCAGATAAGATAGGCATAAGCCAGGGGCGAGATCATTCTGAAGCCGAAAAAGGTGATGGGGTCAAAGCTGAAAATGCCGTTAACGCCTCCGGTAATATTAATGGGGGTATCCAGATTCAGCAGCATCAGCTTGAAAATTTGAGCAAATGCCAGCGTGACAATTGCCAGGTAATCCCCTTTTAAGCGAATACTGGTTGATCCCAGGGCGATTCCGATCAACATGGTAAATAGGGCGGCAAGCGGCAATACCAGAATAAAGGGCAGGTGAATGTTAAACTGGCTCGACGAAAGCAATGCAAAGGTATAACCGCCTATTCCGAAAAATGCAACATACGCCAAATCGAGTAAACCCGCAAAACCGGCAACCACATTTAAACCCAAAGCCAACATGACCCACAGGCCGGTCATGGTGTAGATCCGCAACCAGTAACTATTTGGCATGATATGCGGCGCAACGATCAGCATCATCGCAATTGCGCCATAGAGCACCATGCGATGCCATTTGCGCCACAAAAAGCTGTCGGCATTTCTTAAAGCAGCGGTATTTATCTCGTTGGTCATCAGTCTGCTATATTTAATGCCCAAAGTTACAGATATCGTTAATTGGTTGA
>JASFPE010000467.1:0-4530 GCA_050116155.1 Desulfobacterales bacterium | reverse complement strand
GTCGATCCGTTGAAACCCCAAGGACAGGCCGAACTCTCGAAAAATCTCCAGATTGCTACAGCCGCCATCGATTCAACCGGAATGTGCGTGTTTATTGCATTTGCCATTTTGGACCAGGAAGACACCTTCCAGGCTTTACTGGATTTGATTAACGGGTTTACCGGTGCGGATCTGACGGGCGATGATGTCAATGCGCTGGGGATGAAGATTCTCAAATTAGAAAGAGGGTTCAATGCAGCTGCGGGATTTACAAATAAGGATGACCGTTTGCCTGATTATTTTAAAAAAGAGCAGCTTGCACCGCATAACGTGACGTTCCAGGTCAGCGATGAAGATCTGGATCAGGTCCATAATTATTAATCTGTTTTTCATATCTTCACATCAAAGTGGGGAGTTCCCATGGAGGGCTCCCCATTTTTCTGTGCACGAAATCAAACTTCAATTTTTGCATCTAAGGATTTTCGGCCATGGAATCACGTAAACCAGGCAAAGGTCAATATTCGGACAATCGTTCTTCTGAAATGCGACTGTATTTGGTCGTCACACCCGATGTTTTGTCGCGCTTCACCCGATTGCTGTCAGAGGGCTTTCGTGTCTATGCCAGAGCCGATCGCACTATCAACGATCTGCTCGGCCAAGATCTTGGTGTTGATGAGGAATACATCGATAGACGAATCCAGACTATTTTTTTAAATGGCAAGGCCGTAGACGACATTAAATCGGCCAGGATCTCACCGGAGTCTTCCCTGGCTCTTTCGGCCGCCATGCCGGGTATGGTGGGCTCCACATTTCGCAAGGCAGGAGTATTTGCAGGCATGCGGAGTCAAATCTCGCACGATTCTGGTACATCAATGCATCATGACGGCAATATCAGGATCACTATCAAATTATTCAATCTGGTGGCAAAAGAGTTGGGGCCAGATTTATTTCAACAGGGCATATGGCTTAAAGGAAAACCGCTACAGGATTTTATTTCGGAAAATCTCGATTATCTAAAGCATGAATGCAAATCGCTCAAGCTCAATGAACAAATTATCGATATAAACCAGCTCTCAAACACCGATTTCACCAATATATCGGTATTTTTAAAAATAATGACACCAGAAGACGCCTAATAGTATGGCCTGATATTTATGGTGTTTTAGGAAAAGGATGGTGCATAACTGGATTTATTATTTTTATTCCGTTCAACAAAAATAAAAAAGGCTGCCGAATGGCAGCCTTTTTTATTTTTAGCTGCTCGGAAATTGTTTGGGTCCGAACAATTGAATGTCTTTTTTCTTTTTGGGTGTGGTAGCCGGCTGGGCAGGTTGATCCTGGCTTTCGGGCTCTTGGTGAGAAAAATCATCGGCGCCATTTTCGATCGGCGCTTGCGTCTTCAGCAACTTCGAGGGGATGTAGATCTCATTGCCAACCAGTAAATATTTTGGGTCAATATCCGGGTTGGCTTGAGCAATGGCTTTCCAGTTATTTGAGTCACCGGTGTACCTTCTGGAAATCTCGGCCAGACTTTCTCCCGCTTGCTGTACGGTGTAAGCAAAATAGCCCGGCAGGCCCTGGGCAGCAAACTTTTGAGGCAGCGCTTCACGCGTTTTGAGCATCTTATCCGGAATATATATTGCCTGCCCGATTTTAATGCACCTTGGATTAATCTCGGGGTTATGGTTCTCGATCTTCTTCCAGTTTGTGTAATTGCCGGTATACCATTTTGAGATCAACGATAGTGTTTCTCCCGGCCAGCAAATCGTATGCTGATAGTAGGTCGGAAGATGCCCGGCTACGAATTCCGGAGACATCGGCTTACGGGTTACAAGCAGATTTTCCGGAATTTTAACCTGGCTCCCAATCTTAATTCGCTGGGGATTAACCCGGGGGTTAGCTTTCGAAAGTGCTTTCCAATTTACAGATTCCTTCGTATACCATTTCGCAATAATCGGCAAGGTCTCTCCGCGTCTCTGAACTGTATGTACCATGAATTTCGATGGTTCTGCAGCAGAAGCAGCTGCATCGCTATCTTTAGCTGTTGAATCATCATCGAAAGATAGCTTTTCTTCCAGCGCCGCCTGTATGCCGGCACATCCCAAACAGAAACTGAAAAGCAAAATCCCCATTACACTTAATCGGTATATGCGTCGATATTTAACTTTCATCGCTTTGCTCTGCCTCTTCTTTAAGTTGTTGAAGATACGTCCTGGCGGATTCATTTCCAGGATTAATCGCGATTGCCTGTTCCAAATTTTGCAAACATTTATCCTGTTCTCCGAGTTCAGCGTGAACCATGGCGAGGTTGAAAAGAGCTTCATCGAGAAACGACGGTTTTAGATCCACCACGTGTTGATACATGCTCCTGGCCTTCTCATATTTCTCGGTTTCCCAAAAGATATAGCCAAGGTTAAAATACGCACCGGCAAACTGAGGCTCTATATCGGCAACTTTTTGATAGACGTCAATGGCCTTCTGAAAGTCTTTTCGTTGGACATAAATATATCCCAGTTGTGAAAGACACGGCGTACTTTGGGAATCCATCTGGAGGGCTTTGAGTAACAAAATTTTAGCCCTCTCCTGATCACTGTTTATAATCTGTGAGGCTTTTTCTTGCAGTGCCAGGACATAGACATCCGCAATCCTATCGCGATTTGAAGGATCGGTGGCCAATACTTCCTCAAATATTGATATGGCTTGATCAAAGTGTTTTTCCTGCATAGCCGCTTTGCCCAGAGCGATTTTTTCAGCCTCCGGTGGTGGCTGCGGTGTTGTTATTTGAATCGAATAGGCGGCAACATCCCGGTAGGATTTGGTGAAAGGTATTTTTTTCAAATTTAAGTCAACCGCCACACTGAAAATGACAAACGATAGCGCCAGCGCCAGGCGCCAGATATTATTTTTTTGCGCCAGGCGCCAAATATTATTTTTTTGTTTTTCGGTTGGGCCAAGCTTGGGTAACACCACTGTTTTGCCATATTCTTCTGTTTCGGTAGATTGTTGCTGGGATGTATCTTCACCTGCTGAAAAAACTTGGGTTTTGGCCCACAGGGTGAGTTCTTCAGCGGCGAATTCTTCTTCAAAAAGCAATTTGATATACTGGGCAAAGCTGCGTGCATTTGGTAAAGAATCCAGTTGATACATGCATTCTTCTAAATCCGCAAGCATGTCCCCGCATGACTGATAACGATCCTCTCGGTCTTTGGCCAAGGCGTGATGCAAAATATCATAGAGTTTGGCCGGAACATTGGTAATCACTTCTTCCGGCGGTTTGTATCTAGCTTCACGCACCTTGGGATAGATTTGCAGGGCTTCACCTTCAAACATCCGTTTCTCCGCTAACAATTCATATAGAATAATACCCAGAGAAAAAATGTCCGAACGATGATCAATGACTTCCCCGTTTGCCTGCTCCGGCGACATGTAGGCCAATTTTCCCTTGATGAGCCCTTCATGGGTGGTGGTGTTGTGGCTGGCAGCTTTGGCAATCCCAAAATCAATAATTTTCACCTGTCCCTGATACGTATTGAAAATATTTTGGGGATTTACATCACGGTGGATGATGTTCAACGGTCTCCCCTGTAAGTCATGCAGGTTATGAGAATAATCCAGTCCGGCACATATCCGCGAAGCCATATATAGAATATTTTCCAAACCAAGTGGCATGTTTCGTTTACTGGCTTTTTGGGTAATCGTGCGAAGGTCTTTGCCAAAGAGGTATTCCATGGCAATAAAATACTCACCTTCCATGCTTCCAAAATCATAAATTTGAACAATATTTTCATGTTGAAGCAATGCCGCCAGTTTGGCTTCATCAATAAAGGCCTTTACCAGTTCCCCTTCACCCGAAAGGTGGGGCAATATTTTTTTGATCGCAATGAGCTTTTCAAACCCCTCGGCACCTGTGAGCTTGGCACGAAAGAGCTCGGCCATACCGCCTGTGGCAATTTTGTCCAAGAGCTGATACTTACCGAATTTTTGGGGTTGAAATGTCGCCATAAATTAAATAAACAATTGATATAATTTAGAATAAAAATTTCCCGATATGCGGGCAACTCATCACAGCATTATTCTAAATAACAAAACACGGAACATATTTTAGAGGCATGCAATTTCTATGGTCTATATCGGCAAGGGTTAGGGGAAACTTAAGCTCAATTTATTAAGCTTGTTACGAATGCATCGCCTGGGCAGGCGCTTCGATAAGTGTCATCTCGTCTTCAGTCTTTTCCTTACGTACACGATTAAATGTGTTCTCAAGCTTAACGAAGGCTTCCACGACTTGCGGATCAAAATGGCTATTTTTCAGATTTAGAATGATTTGCTTGGATTTTTCATGGGAATAAGCTTCTTTGTAAAAACGCTTTGTGGTAAGGGCATCATAGACATCCGCCAGGGCCACAATACGGGCAGATAACGGAATCTCATCACCCTTTAGACCTCTGGGATATCCACTTCCATCCCATTTTTCATGATGATGATAGGCAATTTCCTTTCCCATCAATAGGAATGAACTCTCTTTGATACGGGATTCAATGGCTCGAATGG
>JASFPE010000466.1:0-4548 GCA_050116155.1 Desulfobacterales bacterium | reverse complement strand
GGGCGATATGACGGCAGTTTTTTTCGCGGGCTGCATGAACAATTTTGTAAGAAAGCACTTCTACAACGGCTTCCTGAAAGCCGGCAACAATATCTGCGATCTGATCCTTGAAGCCATCCGCATGGGTGGCGACATAACGATTCACCGCCGTTTTAATGCCGCTGAAACTGAAATCAAATGAAGATTTTTGAATATATGGTCTGGGAAACTTTATCTTTCGGGAGTCCCCTTGCCTGGATAGTTCGTCAATTATATTTCCACCGGGATAACCAAGATCCAGTATCTTGGCCACTTTATCAAAGGCCTCGCCGGCAGCGTCATCGCGTGTTTGCCCCATCAATTCATTGCTGGTATGGGATCTCACATGATAAATGCAGGTATGTCCGCCGGAGGCCAGCAGCGCCACAAAAGGAAAAGGTGGTGGATCGGTTTCCAGAAAAACGGAATTGATGTGCCCTTCCAGATGATTGACGCCCACCCAGGGGATGTCCAGGCCATAGGCAAGGGCCTTGGCAAATGAAAATCCCACCAGCAACGCACCCACCAGCCCGGGCCCGCGGGTAACGGCGACGGCATCAAGCCGAGATAAAGATGTATCGGATTTATCCAATGCCTCACGGATAACCGGTACCACGGCTTCGATGTGTTTTCTGGAAGCGAGTTCGGGGACGACGCCCCCGTATGGATGATGCACCGCAACCTGAGACGACACCACCGAAGATAAAATGGTGGTCCCGTCTTTCACAACCGCGGCGGCGGTTTCATCACAGGAGGTTTCGATTCCGAGTACAATCATGGGGCAGCAGAGAATGAATTTACTCCCATATTATCCGATTGCTGGGGTCGCGACAATCGAGAACTTCACCAATCAGAAAGGCCTTCTCATTCGTTGCGGCGAGACGCTGTTGAAGATCTTCAGAGACATTATCCGGTACCACAACCACCATGCCAATGCCGTTGTTAAATGTTCTCATCATTTCCGGTTCGGATATGTTACCGGCCCTTTGTAGAAAAGAAAAGATTGGCGGCACCTCCCAGCTGTCTTTTCGAATCATGATATTGCAAGCCTGGGGAATGATCCGCAGAATATTATCCACAATACCACCACCCGTAATATGCGCTAACCCGTGGATGGGTAGGTCCTTGATAAGGCTCAGAATTGGATCTGTGTATATGCGTGTGGGCGTCAGAAGTTCCTCGCCCAGTGTTTTCCCGAGTTCTGGAATTTCTTGATCCAATTTCAATTTCAGAATATCAAAACACAGTTTGCGCACCAGGGAGTATCCGTTGCTATGAAGTCCGCTGGAGGCAAGTCCGATGAGCTTATGGCCCACCCGAATTTCAGTTCCATCGATGATTTTGCTATTGTCAATGATACCCACCGCAAAACCGGCCAGATCATATTCGTTGTCTTTGTAATAACCGGGCATTTCTGCGGTTTCGCCGCCGATGAGCGCACACTTGGCCTGTATACAACCTTCTCCGATGCCTTTAATGATGGTGGCGGCACGATCATTATTCAGTTTGCCCATCGATAAATAATCAAGAAAAAAAAGTGGCTTGGCTCCTTGAACGATGATGTCATTGATGCACATGGCCACCAGATCGATGCCAACCGTGTCGTGCCTATCAAGCATCGCCGCAATTTTCAGTTTGGTACCCACCCCGTCTGTGGAGCTGACCAGCACAGGCCGCTCCAAATTGGCAACGTTTAGCGAGAATAGGCCGCCAAACCCACCGATTTCCCCTATAACGCCGGATCGCGATGTTCGTTTCGCAATTTCACTGATTAAACAAGTAAGCTTATTGGCTTTGTCAATATCAACGCCAGCATCTGCATAGGTTAGCTCATCACCCATGATCATCTCCTAGTAATCGGGTCGACGTTCGAAAAGTCCTCGAAAATTAAACCGATTCAGCCTAAAAGTCAAAACAATTTTTTTGACAACAGCGAAGCGAAAATGTATGAAAAAACGTCAGCAATGTATTCAATTCGATTTTTGTGATCATAAAATATCACTCAAGGGGAAATTCAATGAGCAAATTCGCGAGGCTTGATCGCCTGCCACCTTATGTTTTTGCCTCCGTAAATGAACTTAAAATGGAGGCCCGGCGAGAGGGAAAGGACATCATTGATTTGGGCATGGGAAATCCTGATCTGGGCACTCCCCAACACATTGTGGATAAGCTTATCGAAGCCACCAAGAAGCCCCATAATCACCGATATTCGGCATCGATGGGCATTACAAAGCTGCGAGAGGCGATATCAAGCTGGTATCAGCGTAAATTCAGTGTTGATATTGATCCCGATACGGAAACCATCGTCACCATTGGCGTCAAAGAGGGACTGTCGCATTTGATCCTGGTCACCATTCGCCCCGGGGATGTCGTCTTTGCCCCCAACCCGACCTATCCAATTCATCCGTATTCTGCCATTATTTCCGGTGGGGACGTTCGCGGCATCCCGCTTGGATCGGATCAAGACTTTTTTGAGGATCTGATGAATGCCACCCGGCAAACCTGGCCGAGACCAAAAATTTTAATTATAAGTTACCCGCATAATCCTACGACCGAAGTGGTTGAGCTTGAATTTTTTGAGAAAATCGTCGATTATGCCAAAGAACATGGCATTTTGGTTATCCATGACTTTGCCTATGCCGACCTGGTTTATGACGGTTACCTGGCACCCAGCTTTTTACAGGCCAAAGGCGCCAAAGACGTTGGGGTTGAATTTTTCTCCCTTTCCAAAAGCTACAGTATGCCGGGGTGGCGCGTCGGCTTTTGCGTCGGTAATGCCGAAACCATCTTCGCTTTGCGCCGGATTAAGAGCTATTTGGATTACGGAATTTTTCAACCCATTCAGATTGCTTCGATTATCGCATTAAACGGTCCGGATAATTGTGTTGAAGAGATCCGTCAAAACTATAAAGAGCGAAGAGATACTCTCATTTCCGGATTAAGCCGTGTGGGTTGGGATATAAAAAGCCCCAAAGGCACAATGTTTGTGTGGGGGAAAATACCCGACAAGTTCCAAAACATGGGTTCGGTAGAGTTTTCGAAGTTTCTGATCAACGAAGCACAGGTTGCCGTCTCCCCGGGCCTGGGATTTGGCGAATATGGAGATGATTACGTGCGATTCGCTTTGATCGAAAATTCCATGCGAATCAATCAGGCGATCAGGGGGATTCGGAAAGTACTCTAGAAATTCGATGTAAGAAGGTTTCAGGTGTCGGGTGTCAGGTGTCAGGGCCTTTCGAATTCGGATTTTGGATTGCGGATTTCGGATTGAAACTCATGGTTCCTGGATACTGGTTAAGCATAGCACATATCGTAAAACGCATGGCGTTGAAAACCCCAAAATCAATATCATATTTATTTTTTAACCCTATGCGCTATGCCCTATGCCCTATGCCGCAGTATTTTGACTGCTGACACCTGAAACCTTTTGAATTGACACCTGAAACCAAGAAATAGATAGTTGAAAGGAACTAGCTGATGAAAGAAATTAAGATCGGATTGCTGGGTTGCGGCACCGTGGGTACCGGGGTGGCTAAGCTGTTGCTTGAAAACAGTGAGATTATCAGCAAGCGGGTTGGCGCGGCGTTGACGTTAAAATGGGTCGCAGACATAGATACGGAAACAGAGCGGGGCATTCAGTTCCAAGACGGTGTGTTGATCACCGACGCCCAGAAAGTCGTCGATGATCCTGATATCGATATCGTTATCGAAATGATCGGCGGCGAACGTGCTGCCAAGGACTTTATGCTGAAAGCCATTGAAAATAACAAGCATGTCATTACCGCAAATAAAGCCCTGCTGGCCAGCCAGGGAAATATGCTGTTCAAGGCCGCAGCGCAAAAAGGCGTCGATCTGGCCTTTGAGGCGGCGGTTGGCGGATGCATGCCGATCATCAAAGCCCTGCGTGAATCCCTTGTTGGAAACCACATTACATCAATGATCGGTATCCTCAACGGCACCTGTAACTATATCTTATCTAAAATCACCGACGAGGGCTGCCCTTACGAAATTGCCCTTTCCGAAGCCCAATCGAAAGGATATGCCGAAGCGGACCCGGCCCTCGACGTCGAAGGACTCGATACCGCTCATAAAATCGCCATTCTGGGGGCTCTGGCTTATGGCATGGAAATTAATTTAACTGAGGTCTATATCGAAGGCATCTCAAAAATTACGCCTCTGGATATTGAATTTGCCGGACAGTTCGGATATAGGATCAAACTCCTGGCAATCAGCAAAATCAAGGAGGGGTCCGTAGAGGCCAGGGTGCATCCTACCATGATACCATTTGATAATCTGCTCTCAAATGTCAACGGCACGGTAAATGCGATAACCGTATCCGGAGATGCGATCGGTGATATCATGCTTTATGGACGCGGTGCCGGAATGATGCCCACGGCCAGCTCGGTCATCGCCGATACGGTGGATATATCCCGCAACATTTTGGCAGGTACCACCGGCAGAGTTCCGGCGCTCTCCTATCAAATGGATCAAATTCGTCCGATAGCGGTACCGCCGATTGAAGAAATTTCC
>JASFPE010000465.1:0-4568 GCA_050116155.1 Desulfobacterales bacterium | reverse complement strand
GCCGATCTGGCTGGGAGGGTTGGGCAGCGCCCTGACAACCGGTATTCGATCACCCAGAGGATCATAGGCCCTTATGGGTATGCCGCCGGCAAGGGTGATGATAACTTTGTCTTTTGGAAACTGCTCCCGGCTTAATTCGCTGATGACATCGCCCACTACCTGGGGCAGCACATTGATAAAAATAAAATCTCCTTTATTGACCGCATCTAAATTGTCATCGGCGATTGTTATTGCGTATTTGTCGTAAAGGCGCTGTAGCTTATTCTTATCCGGGTCACTGACAATCAGCCGCTGGGTATAGACTTTTTCAGCCTTCGCCAGGTTGTCGATAATGATATTGGTTATATGGCCCCCGCCGATAAAGGCTAATCTGCGTTCGTCTAAAGCCATTCTTTTTCCTCCATCTGGAATTCTAGTAGGTTGCTAAATTTATTTTCCAATCTAGGGCATGGGTAAAAGCCCAGTTTTTTGAGCTTGGGGGTGACATCGACGGGCAATGCCGTGTCTTCAATCTTTTGATTGAGAATTCCTCCCATGACCACCGGAACATCTAAATGTTGCTTTTCGAGCTCTTTTTTGAGGCTATTGGCGTATTCCAGCGCCATGCCATTATGGGTGCTAATCAGAATGGCGTCAACTTTTTTTGCGCCGGCTACGGATACAATCTGATCCGGATCTATCTCCGCGCCTAGATTTATCATCTCTGCTCCGGTCCTGGTGAGCAGCTCATGAATGATCATGATGGCGTGTTCGTGCACATCGGTGGATGCAATTAATATTCTGCGTCCTTCAAATATGCTTTTGGATCTGGGATTGTCAAAAAGATGATGATATTCTTGAATATAGCGTTGTGAGAGTTCGTATACGTCAGTGGATACAATAGGTTGCCGTCCTCTGGGTCGATTTTCGTCGGTTTTTCCCGCACCAAAGTATGCTTCGAAGTTGGCCGGTCCCAGTTGTTTTAGTAAGTATAGCAATTGAACGGGGTCAGCGGTGTCTATTCCCACATCTCTTAGTCCGTCAAGGGCATTATGCATTACCGATTTGCCGGCCGAAACTATTTTGGTAGAGAATTCATAGGCAGATCTAAAATCGACATGTGGCCACAATCTTCTGGCTGATTTTTCTATTTGCCGCCCGAAGCTTTGGGCCTCCGCAATTTCATCGCCGGATGGAATCCGCAGGGCTTCAGTGACCGGCAGCGGCAGCACGGCATGCCCGGTGGGGCATTCTAATTGGGCCAGGATATCCCATGTTAAATATCCGGCGACAATTCCTCGATTGCGTGCAAAATCGCTGGTAAACGAAATGGTGTCTCCATAAATCATGGAGCCGATACCATTGCGTTCATGTATCTGATGCAGTGCGAAAATCCAACCGGCACGTTTTATGGGATCGGAGGTTAGTCCGCCTATACAATGGGAAAGTCTGGCCCCCAGGAGGTCTTCCACGATATAGCGTTCCAACAGAGCCCAGCCGGCAACCGTGGCACAATCATAAAATAGGGCGCCAAAACCGTCTTCCAGGTATGAATGCACCAGGGTACCCTTTTTGCGATGGGCACCCATGATGGATATGGCTTTGACCGTTTCAACGGCAGTCGTAACATGATCCTTCCACCTGGGCACCTGGTGGGAAAAGAACTGTGAAAGATTCCCGATGGTGGTTACACCGGCTGTGAGTGCACTGATGGTATTGTCGGTGGAGGCCGGAAATCCGATCATGAAATCGCCCATATGGGGTTGTATGGGTACGACCTGGCCAATTTCTAGCCAGTCTTTCTGCGTCTCCAGCATCGGACCGGTTTCGGCAGGTGTCTGGCGGCGTTGATTTTCAGGCAAACCCATGCGCCTGTCCAGGCAGATGCCCGCTCTATCAACCACATATCCTGACGCTGCGGCGGTGTTATAAAGGACGGCCAGCGCTTCAGCCGTATCCTGCCAGGTGTTCATGCCGATGTGAGCGTGAAACATCAACTGCTTGTTTTTTCGACACTGTATTTTATATTCCAGTTCGGAGTCCACCCCCATTTCATCCATAAATGCCGTGCGGCCCATCTGGACATCTTTGGCGATTCTTTGACCTTCGATGATAACCGCCGCTCCGGTTGGCAACTCAACCTCGCGTATCTTTTGCACTTTTTTATAAAATTGCGAAAAATCCATTCCTCTGTTTCCGGTATATCAAATACATTAAGTATTAAACTTGATCTAAAATTTCAAATGGAAGTTTGCGAAATAGAATAAGTGCAACTGATTAGAACTTTTAATTCACTGCAGACGCATAGTGCGCAGAGTCCCGAAATGCCTGCGGCAGACAACTACTTCGTAGCAAGATCTAAGCTATGCTATAGAGCAGTGTAATCAAATAAAGATTATGATTAATATTCCGAAGGGATAATATGTTTTGCTTTCCGCCCTTTCAGCGGAAAGCAAAAAGATAATATAACTCTGCGAACTTTGCGTCTGGTAAGAATATTTTTTTACAAAGGTTCAAATTTTGCCGTGAAGTGTCGCAGCACCGGTGGTTCGTAGACAATACGCATGCTTTTTAGTGTTTCTCGTTTTTGAAACACTTCCCCGATGCATTCCACCACATAATCGATGTGACTCTGGGTATACACCCGTCTGGGAATGGCCAGGCGCACCATTTCCAATCGGGACGGGCTGAATTCGCCGGAAACGGGATCGGTTTTACCGAACATGACACTTCCAATTTCGCAGGAACGAATCCCACCGGCAAGATAAATTTCGCAAGCCAGCGCCTGACCGGGATATTCATGGGCTGGAATGTGCGGCAGAAATGCTTTGGCATCCAGATAGATCGCATGGCCTCCCGGAGGTTGGAATATGGGGACGCCCATGGCACCTAATTTTTCACCCAAATAGGAAACCGAACGAATCCGGTATCTTAAATAATCTTCCTGCAATACTTCATCCAATCCCCGGGCAAAGGCTTCCAGATCATGACCGGCCAACCCGCCATATGTTGGAAAACCTTCGGTAACCACCAGAATATTACGGGCCTGCTGGGCTAGGTCATCGTCGTTTACGGCCAGAAAACCTCCCATATTTACCAGTCCATCCTTTTTGCCGCTCATGGTGCAGCCGTCGGCGAAAGAGAACATTTCCCGGGCGATGTCACGAATGGATGTATTCTGATATCCGGCCTCCCGTAATTTGATGAAATAGGCATTTTCGGCAAACCGGCAGGCATCTAAAAAAAATGGAACCCCATGGGAACGACACAGTTCCGAAGTTTGACGGATATTTTCCATCGAAACCGGCTGTCCGGCATTGGAGTTGTTGGTCACCGTTAGCATGACCAGCGGAATTTTTTCGGCGCCTTTCTTCAGGAGTAAAGCTTCCAGGGCCTTTAGATCCATATTACCTTTGAAATCTCTTTTTACTTCCGGGTCCAGTCCCTCCTGCACCGGCAGATCCAGGGCTTCAGCCCCGCTGATTTCGATATTGGCCCGGGTGGTATCAAAGTGGGTGTTGTTGGGAACGGTTTTGCCTTTACCCCCCATGATATTGAAGAGAATCTTTTCTGCGGCTCTGCCCTGATGGGTGGGGATGATGTGACGGAATCCGGTTAAATTCTTCACCGTTTGTTCGAGTCGATAAAAGCTCTTTGAGCCGGCATACGCCTCATCGCCCTCGATCATGCCACCCCATTGCGTGGCACTCATGGCCGACGTGCCGCTGTCGGTGAGCAAATCGATGAGCACGTTATCGGCATGGATATTGAACAGATTGTATCCGGCATCCTTAAGGATTCTTTCTCTTTCTACGCGGCGGGTAAAGCGCAATGGTTCCACGGATTTGATTTTGAATGGTTCGATGATGGTCTTCATAGATTTCACCTTTGCAATGATATCGCGTTTTTATCTAAAAGCTTAATTACTATAAGATTTATTATTGTTGTGATTTGTCAATGCCAATTCGACCGTATTTGCTGATAATGCGTAGTTGAAGTTTTATTATTTTCCCCAAAGTAATAATAATTAGGATAGAAAATAAAAATTTTTACGTACAAAGAGCCGGAAAGCAAGAATATCTCGTTTGCAGAGGATGATTATGGCCTTTTGAATACGATCCGGAGAAATAAAGGGAAGCGCAGATTGATTGGAGATCGATAGCGCAGAAAAAGGAAAATTGACAATTTAACTTTAAGCGGCCCGGTTATGTTTGAGCCAATCAATGACCAATAAGGGGTCGTTGCTGATTAAACCATCCACCTGCATGTCGAACATCTGTTTAAATTGTTCCGGGGTGTCGACGTTATACGGGAACACTTTGAGGCCTTCGGCGTGCATCGCCTCAACCTGCTCCGACGTCAGGATAAGGGGTGAAGGGTGCCAGGAGAAGATCTTTAACCGCTTGCAAAGTGCCAGGGTAGCGTTGTCGGCCGGATCTCTTGAAATCAGGGCCAACGCCGGTGGATTTTCCAGGGATGCGATTTTCTCGAGAATATTTTTGTCAAAGCTTGATATCAGCACCGCATCCTGGATTTTTTTACGGTGTATGAGTTCTACCACCTGTCTTTCGATGGTCTTCGAGGGAAGG
>JASFPE010000464.1:0-4577 GCA_050116155.1 Desulfobacterales bacterium | reverse complement strand
CCCGAATCTCTGCATCTTTATCTTTTAATTTTTTACCTCCAACCTCCAACCTCAAGCCTAACGCTTTTATTTTAACCCTGAACCTTTTCTCAAAACCCAAACGTAACCTGCTGAACCAGCTCTTTCTTTTGGATCATCCGTCGAATCTCCTGTTGGTCTGAAGTATCTCGGACTGGTTCGATTTGTGAAACCGATGCTCCATTAATATTCGTTTTATATTTCCACGAATTTACAAATCCTGGAACCAGGGCATACGCACAGCCTCCTACCCCGCAGCATGAGGTATTCACGACGGCATAACCGACCAGATAAAATACTTCCCTGCCATCGTACGTTATGCGGGCTTCTTTATTAAAAACGTAATGGCCCCCAATCGCAGTAACCTCTTGACCGAGATCTGGATGTATGAAATCTTGCGGTTCAGGCATTGGCTGCATATGATGATCCTTTTTTACAAAGCAACGACTATATGAAAATGATAGGCCTGTGTCAAATGATTAGGAGAAGACCGGATTTCACAATGTAAAGGAGACCGCATGGCGTCTGAAAATGATCTGGATGTATTCCTGAATCCGAAATCTGTGGCAATCATCGGCGCTACGGAAAGACCGGGTTCCTGGGGTTCATTTATTATGAATGGCTTGTTATCCCGCGACTATTCCGGGAAAATTTTTCCCATAAATCGAAAGGCCGACCTTGTTTATGGTATCCAGGCATTTAAACATATTGGAGACATCAAGGAGTCGATAGACCTTGCCGTTTTTTGTATCCCCCAACAATTTGTTGAAACAGAAATTAAGGCCTGCGCTCAAAAAAATGTCAGAGGTATAACCATCATCACGGCGGGTTTTGGAGAGAGTTCAAAAGCAGGAAAGCAAAAACAACAAGACCTCGCCGGGCTTGCCCGTTCACTGGGAATACGAATTCTGGGCCCCAATGTGAGCGGTACATTCAACCTGCACGCAGGATTCAACGCCTCCAGCATCATCGGTGCCAAACTGATGACCACCCCCGTTGCCGGCATCTGTCAGGGGGGCTACGCGCTTTATAATATTTTATCTTCCGGCTGGGATCGAAGCGTTGGATTGGGTAAATTTATCCATACCGGCAATGAGAGCGACCTCACCGTAACGGATTTCCTCGAGTATTTCAGCCGGGATCCTGAAATAAAAGCCGTGGTCATGTATCTTGAGACGGTGCGCGATGGTAGACGCTTTGTTAAGGCTGTCAGACAGCTAACAAAAACAAAACCTGTCGTGGTTTACAAAGGCGGAAAATCGAGTGATAGTGCCCGGGCGGCATACAGTCATACTGGAGCACTCGCCGGGAAAAAAGAAATCTACCAGGGTCTCTTTCAACAGACCGGCATCATCAGTTCACCGACAATGGAACTACTGCTGCCGCTGGCACACGCCTTGATTGAGCGCCCATCCATGAAAGGCGACCGAGTTGGCATCATCACCATCGGTGGATCCTGGGGTGTCGCCTTGACGGATGCCCTGATTGAGGCACGACTTTGCGTACCCGAATTTAGCGGGAAGCTGCAAAACGCTTTGCAATCTCTGGGAATGCCGGATCGGGCCTCAATTAGAAATCCGGTTGATTTCGGCGCATCTGGAATGTTTTTCTCAACCGATGTCCTCCTGTCCATTGGCCGGGAAATCCTGTTCTCGGGTGAGGTGGATGCGTTGATCCTGCATGGTGTCGGTAGAGGGGGGATGCATACCGACGAGACGCCGGAAGAATGGAAGGTCTTTCTGGATTTCGAGAAGCAACAGATTCGGGGTTTTACCGAGCTGGAAAAAGCGTCCGGATTGCCGGTTCTCATCGGAAGCCATTACAATCCCTGGCAAAGCCAGGCTGTCAGCGATCTCAATCAGGAGGGAATTCGAATTTATAACCGGCTCTATGAGATGGCGCAATTGCTCGCCGCCATGCAAACTTATTGGAAATATACACGGGGCAATCACTGACAGGTAAAAAAATATGATACCCACAATTATTTGGCAGGATTTTGTTTTTGATTAACAAATGACAAATGGAAAATTTGTTTATGCTTTATTAATAGCCGAAACCCATTCTTTATCGATTTTTTGCATAGCGTTCGCGAATCTATTCTTTTAAATGCTCAAAGAGGAATAAAGTGTAATCTCTAATCACGCTATTTAAACTGTTTCAAACTGAATCAATCGCTGTTGGCCTGAATAATACGGTAATATGGGCATTTGGGATTCCGAACCGATCCAAAGGAATCATCACGGCATGATCTTTTGTAAGACCTGGTGGAAACGCAACGGAAACAGGCATTTCACCAGAAATAGCCCCCTCACCAGCACACCGCAGGCATTCATAAAATCCTACACCCCCGTGGCCACGGCAAGTTGGACAGACGGCTTGGGTCGGCACCATGATCCTGGCATTCCCACCACGACGAGCTTGTTCAGGTGTAAGCGTTACTTCAAGTGTCAGGTTTTGAACGCGACCGGATTTTGGCTGAGTGAGATCGGAAAAATTACTCCACAGCCAGTCAAAAATCTCGTCAAATGAGGGGGTGAATGACTGGAAAGATCGCACTGGTGATACTTCACCGATATCGACAGGGCTTTCCTCGGGAATAAGCGGTTCGGGTTCAGGGTAAGTGGTTCGTCTTAATGGAGTTTTTGTTGGCACTTTTCTGATGCTTTGCTCATATTCACGTCGTCTCCTTCTATTTCCGAGCACCGAGTAAGCTTCCTGTATATCCCGGAATCTCTCGCTGCTCCCTGCGTAATGATCCGGGTGAAATTCCTTGGCAAGTCGACGATATGCAGTTCTAATCTCATCTACTGTGGCATTCGGTGAAATACCCAAAATTGCAAAATAGCTTTTTGCCATGGCAGAACTCCTCAAGTAATATAAATGATGTTTACAAAAATTCTTTTATCAAAGCCGATTTAAATATAGGAATATTGTATATGAAATTAACTTATTAAAATTACTCTTTTATACTTGCAATAGCCATGCTTTCCGTCTTTTGAGTCGTGAAGGGGGCATTAATATGTATACCATATCTATTCAACAACCATAGCTCCGGTAGAATCTCTGTGTCAATTTCTCGACGCAATTCATTTGCATGGTTTTCCTTTTTTCTTTTCCACGGTAAGATATCAAACATTTGTACCACCTCCCTGATAGACAAAAGTGCTCCTCTTTTTTCTGAGATAATACCAGAGAATATTGCTATTGGTTTCTACTTATACGTCTGAATTATTTTAATTGGATTGAACCGAATGGTTAATGAAAGTGGAGGTGGTCTGGGGAATGTTTACACATTATATCACCTCCTATTTTATTAGCCTGGCTCAGCACCAATTAAACAAAAGGCGAATGTATGTAAAATCTATTGAACGAAATCGAAATTGTTTTTTTTGGAGATTAGACGGAGCCGGAGTCTCGCAAATCGTGGCTGCGCAAATTTTCCGGCCCCTTACTGCGCTTAGCCTGTCTTAACCGTAATCTTTTTAGGGGTTGCCTTTTCAACCTTTGGAAGCGTTAGGCGAAGTACACCATCGTTTAGCTTCGCATCAATGTTTTCCTGGTTGATTAATTCACCGAGTGTAAATTGTCGATAATACCTGCCGGATTCATACTCCACCAATATGTCTTGTTCTTCAGATGTATCAACGGGTGAAATATCCGCCGACAGAGTCAAGGTATTTTCACGAAGATCAATGGTTAAATCATCTGATTTGACCCCCGGCATATCGGCCAGCAGGGTAATCTCTTTTTCCGTCTCAAATATATCAACCGCAGGGGTGAAAACCAATCCCGGCGTGGTTTGCTCGGCAGGACTGGTCACTTCTTGCTTTTCTCGAACCTTAAGCTCTTTGCTCTGTATATCAGCCATTGCTAAATCCCTCCTTTGTGAAAGTATTTTTCACGAACTGACGGTAATTTGTTTGGGCTTTGCGATCTCTGCTTTTGAAATCACAACGGTTAAGATGCCGTTTTCCAGGCTGGCCTCCACTTTATCGGAGTCGATTTCACCGGGAAGTCCGATCATCCTGGAAAATGTGCCAGCCTCGCGTTCCCTTCGGTGATACCTGGCGCTTTCCTCCTCCGCAGCGATCTTTCTTTCACCGGAAATAGCAAGGTTGTTGCCGGTAACCTGAATGTTAAGTTCATCACCTTTCACACCAGGTAATTCCGCACGAACATAATATTTGTCTTTGTCCTCAGCTAGATTAACCAGCGGAAATACACCGGCACTTACGCGTTGATATGGAGTTTCATCAAACATCTCTTCAAGTTGCTGTCTCATCCGATGCAACTCATCCCACGGGCTCCTGAATCTCCAAGTGGGAACGTTAAAAAATCTGCGGTAAATCATTTTAACACCTCCCTATTTTTTGCTGTTAATGACCAAAAAATTCTTGTAATTCTAATTGGACCATATGACAAACATCAAATTTTGAATAAATGATAAAAACAAATTTCTTATTGTCAAGATTCACAAAAAAAAAATATTGCATTACTAATAAATTTTATTATATTAGAGTAATGTTGACAGATGGGTCTTGGGAAAAGGAGCGCAATGA
>JASFPE010000463.1:0-4603 GCA_050116155.1 Desulfobacterales bacterium | reverse complement strand
TTAGTTTTTAACTTCTATTTTCCGGCCTTAGCGACCTTACCGTCGCACCGGTTTTCCACATTTCGGAATTCTTAATGACATCGAGTTCTTCTTGAAGCTTTTCGCGGTAATCCGAAGCGCTGTTGGTCTCCAGCACTCGCCTGGTTTCTTCACCGGAAATTACTTTGTGGTAGAGTTCATCAAACACCGGTGCCACAGCATCGCGGAATCTCGGGGCCCAGTCCAGGGCCCCGCGCTGGGCTGTGGTCGAGCAATTGGAAAACATCCAGTCCATGCCGTTTTGAGCGACCAACCGGATGAGACTCTGGGTCAGTTCCTCGACGGTTTCATTAAATGCTTCGCTGGGGCTGTGTCCGTTTTTGCGCAATATATTATACTGGGCTTCCATGACACCGGCCAGACAGCCCATCAAAACACCGCGTTCCCCGGTTAAATCACTGTAAACCTCATTTTCAAAGGTTGTCGGAAACAGGTAGCCGGATCCAATCGCAATCCCCAGCGCCAGGGTTTTTTCTCTGGCCTGGCCCGTATAATCCTGAAAAATGGCAAAGCTGGAGTTTATCCCGCTGCCGTCCAGAAAATTGGTTCGAACCGTAAGGCCTGAACCTTTGGGGGCAACCAGAACAACATCAACGTTTTTTGGGGGTACAATGCCGGTTTGATCCTTATACACGATTGAAAATCCGTGTGAAAAATACAGCATGTTGCCCTCATCCAGACATTCCTTTACACCCTGCCAGGTTGCCACCTGTCCGGCATCCGACAGCAGATACTGAATAACGGTTCCCTTTTTGGCAGCCTCTTCAACAGAAAACAGGGTTTCGCCCGGGACAAATCCATCAGCCACGGCGCGATCCCAAGATGATCCGCCCTCGCGCTGTCCGACGATCACCCGGATACCGTTGTCTCGCATGTTTAGGGCCTGACCCGGCCCCTGGACACCGTAGCCCAATACAGCCACGGTTTCATCCTGCAGAAGCTCTCTAGCTTTTTGCAGCGAGAACTCCTCCGATGTAATGACTTCTTCCATCACCCCACCAAAATCAAATTGTGCCATCTCAAATCCTCCAATGAAAAATTAAAAATGATCTAATTATTTAGGTTCTCGATACAGGGCTAGTGCTCCGCTCCTGGCGAGTTTTTTGATTCCCATCGGTCTTAACAGATTCAATAATGCTGCTAGTTTTCCTTCATCGCCGGTTACTTCGATGATGTAATGCTCTGCACCCACATCAACAACCTTGCAGCGGAAGATATCCACAATTCGCAGGATCTCAGCGCGGTACTCGGGTTTGGCCTGGACACAGATCAACGCCATTTCGCGCTTGACGGCCTTAGGGCCTGTCATATCGCGTAGTTTAATAACATTGATAAGCTTCCTGAGCTGTTTTTCGATTTGCTCGATGATCGGCGGATTGGCTTTGGTCACGATGGTGATCCTGGAAACTTTTTGGTCCATGGTTGGCGCCACACAAAGGCTTTCGATGTTGAAGCCTTTGCCGCTAAACAAACCAACAATACGTGAGAGCACACCGGGTTCATTATCAACCAGCATGGTCATAATATGTTTCTCTTCTTTCATCTTCTCCTTCGTTCCGTTTTCCGTGATTCGGAGTTAACGCTTCATAGATTTATAGCAACCTATTCTCGCGGCTGGAAGCCGCTCCCACATATTCATCATCGAATCGTGGGAGCGGCTTCCAGCCGCGATTGAAACCAACCCATCAAATTCCGGTTACTGTAAGACTCATTAGTAACGCGCACCTCGTAACCCGTAACCCGCAACATCTGTTTTTTAAACGAGCAGCATCTCGGTTATGGGCGCACCCGCCGGCACCATGGGATATACACTTTCTTCCTGATCCACCTGGAAATCCATGATTACCGGCTGAGGAATGGACAGGCCCTCCTTGAGCACGGATTCGACTTCTTCGGGTTTTGTGGCCCGCAACCCCACGGCACCATATGCCTCGGCCAGTTTTACAAAATCAGGGGCGTGATCCATATAAGTGCAAGCATATCTTTTTTCGTAAAATAATTCCTGCCATTGTCTGACCATGCCCAGATACTGATTGTTTAAAATCACGACTTTAACCGGCAGACAGCATCCCACGGCAACGGCCATTTCCTGGATATTCATCTGAATACTGCCATCTCCGGCTACATCCACCACGAGTTTATCCGGACAGGCCACCTGGGCACCGATGGCTGCCGGAAGACCAAATCCCATGCATCCCAGTCCTCCGGAAGTAATGAAATTATTAGGGCGATCAAAATGGTAGTATTGGGCGGCCCACATCTGGTTCTGTCCGACTTCAGTCGTAATGATGGCATCGCCCTTGGTCAATTCGTATAGCTTTTCGATAACATACTGCGGTTTGATGCTATCTTCCTGTTTATATGCTAGCGGTTTCGTGCTTTTCCATTGTTCAATTTTTTCCAACCATGGCTTTCGTTTGGTGTCGAGGTCCCCGAAGTCGATCTGGTCAACGAGCTGATTCAGATGGGTTAAACTCACCTTACAATCCCCGACCACCGGAATGGTAACCGGAATATTTTTGCGAATAGATGTGGGATCGATATCAATATGCACGATCTTAGATTGAGAGGCAAAGGAATCGGTTTTACCGGTAACCCGGTCATCGAAGCGGACACCCACGGCGATCATCAGATCACAGGCGCTGGTGCTCATGTTTGCCCTGTATGTGCCATGCATCCCGATCATACCCAGCCACAATGGATCCGTGCCTGGAAATGCCCCGAGTCCCATCAACGAGGTCGTAACAGGTATCTGAGCTTTGCGGGCTAATTCAGTCAACTCTGCTGACGCCTTTGAAAGAATAATTCCACCTCCGGCAAATATGACCGGCTTTTCAGCTTGCTCGATGAGTTCCGCCACTTTATGCAATTGCTTCATATTTGGTTGATAGGTTGGGTTGTAGGATTTCATTTTAATCTTTTTTTGAGGAACATAGTCTATTTCACCCTTGACGACATCTTTGGGAAGATCAACCAGAACCGGACCGGGACGACCGGATTGTGCCAGGTAAAATGCCTCTTTGATGACACGTGCTAAATCTTCAGTAGATTGAATCAGATAATTGTGCTTCGTACAGGGGCGGGTAATCCCGACGATGTCTACCTCCTGAAAGGCATCATTGCCGATAAGATTCCTGGGAACCTGACCGGTAAGAACGACCACAGGAATAGAGTCCATGTATGCGGAGGCAATACCCGTAACCGTGTTGGTGGCACCGGGCCCGGAGGTCACCAAACAAACACCGACTTTGTTGCCGGCGCGGGCATATCCATCGGCCGCATGAACCGCACCCTGCTCATGCCGGACAAGGACATGCCGAATATCGGTTTTGGCTAGCTCGTCATAAATGTCGATGACAGCGCCACCGGGAAATCCAAAGATGGTGTCGACCCCCTCATTCTTGAGCACTTCCATCAGAATCTGTGCCCCGGTCATGGTTCTAGATTTTTGTTCCGTTTGAGCATCCATGGTTGCTTCGTTGTTTCTTCGATACACTTTAGCTGGCCTCCCTTGATTGGATATTTGATTGAAAATCAAATTTTTCAAAAAAAAATCCGTTACCCGCCTTTTAGGGCTGATAACGGATTTTATTTTTTTCAATAAGATTACGTTAGGCCATTATCAACCCCTTTAGCTCGCCGCCGATAATTACACCGAGGACGAGTATAAGAATAAGGCTAATAAGGTTGTTAATGGCAATAACGTGATTCATGATCATAGTATATAATTGTAAATTTTAATGAAACTTAACAGTCAAAAAATATATTGTCAAGCGTTTTATCTATTCATAATACCACCAAACCATGCAGGCACGTTTTCTTTTTTTCCTAAAATTCTAACATTCATATTAGACGGCCAGCGATTATCCATACCGTAGCATGATATTCTTCATATATGCATAAGAAATCACAGGCCACAGGTATAAAGAGGGCAGGGCCATTTCTGACCCTGCTTTAATCTATAAATAGTGTGATGAGCTTTATGGTCAAACTGAAGTTAATGTAGAGCTTATTTGCTGATTAATTTCGTCCAACGAGAAAAAGCATCAGTTAGTCCTTCTCCGATGTAGCCAGGTACTATTCCAAAACCATCCAAACAGTAGCTTGCCTCGACGGCAATGTCTAGAAAAGTATCATCCTGTCGTACTTCGTCAAGTTTTTCTGCTTCGCCTCTGATTAAAATAAACCCGTTCAAATCGCCACCATGGGATGCAAGGACTACCGGTTCAAAGCCCTCAATTCGGCCCTCTGTTTGCAACCCGCCATAAAACTCCATGGATTTCTGGAACAGTTGCATTGCCTGTTGCTCCCGCCCCGCAACACTACGATTCCAACCTAAGAAAAGTACTCGATTGGCCATTGGTACCTCCTATTGATTGCAAGGTTTGCTTATATGGTTGGCTAATTACGCGTGACTCCTGGCAGAGTAGACACATTCCAGCCAGGAGCATGGTAGGCACATTTTGAGAGGTTTCTCCATTGAATCGTTACCTGAATATTAGTTTAAAGTCTAAGGGAAACAGGAATCTATTTCAGCCGAGAGATTTAGGATGATCGATACTTA
>JASFPE010000462.1:0-4603 GCA_050116155.1 Desulfobacterales bacterium | reverse complement strand
GAAAAGAGAAATGTATTCATTTGAACGTAATAATAAAGCAGGAGGTCGAAATGAAAATCTTAGTTGGCTATGATGGATCAAATGAAGCAAAGGACGCTTTGAAGCTTGCACAAAAGCACGCTAAAGCTTTTGGTGCAAAAATTGAGGTTGTCAAATCGGTAACCCGCGATCATCCATTAAATGAAAGTTTAGTTGAAACGACAGAAAAAAAACTTGAATTGGAGATACAAAATCATTTTAACAAAAATAACATTAGCTATGAGACGCACCTTTTGATTAGCTCGCGTTCCGCTGGGAATAGTTTGATTTGGTTTGCGGAGTTAGAAGAAATTGATGAAATTATTATAGGTGCCAGAAAAAGGTCCAAAGTTGGAAAATTTTTACTCGGCTCAACGGCCCAGCATGTGGTCTTACATGCACCATGCCCGGTAGTAACAATAAAATAGGTGCATTGGGCTCAAACGAGGGGCATCATGGACAAACGAATAAATAGATTCAAACTCTGCGACATACGTTTTTATCCGTATTTAGCAAGAATTATACAGCGCCTGCCTGACGAGGTAAGGGAAGACGTTCTCAATGATGAGAGCTTTCAATTATTAAGCGATGATGAAATCATTGAAGCCTGTGTTTTGCGTTATGATTTTAGTCATCCTGCAAAATCATTGGTGTATCTAAATTCGAAGATATTGATGGAACCCCGCCATCAAATCATTTATACGATTGCCTATGAAATCGCTCATTACGTCTTAAAAAAAGAAAAAACTAGCGTGTGGGAAAGAGAGATAAACGAACTGCTAATTGAATGGGGATTCGGAAAAGAGATAGAAGCTGTTCGCTACGACCAGGCTGTTTCTGAATCAGAGGGTTACCGGATTGGATATGAGTGGGCCAAAAAACAGGACCAAGACTATTTAATGCAGCATTTTGGTCTATATTTTGATCAATGGAATGATAAGGGTTTGGGAAGTTTATCCAATGATGTATTTCAGATGTTCAACCATCAAGCTGAAACCGAATCGATTCTTGAAAATATAATGCAATTAAAAAAAAGGGAACATGTTAAATCCAGTAAGGACAGAATTTTAGAAACACTTTCATTGAGAAAACCCATGCTTGCAGGAATTATGGCGGCTGTTAAAGAATCAAAGCTGAATGACTTTTACCTCCCCAAAAATCGGGCGTCTCATCATCTAACATGTTGAGTACCTATTGTTCCGTAATCGGTTTCTCAAGGCGAAAAGCGCATGAAAGATAATGGATAAACGCAGCCATCGGACATTAGATGAGGTTTTGAAACCACTTCTAGTCCCTATGAGGAGAATTAATAACATGATAGCTTTTGGACCGGTTCCTTCCAGAAGGTTGGGACGGAGTATGGGAATAAATAATATTCCGCCAAAAGTCTGCACCTATTCCTGTATTTATTGCCAGGTAGGAAAAACAAGCCAGATGCAGGTTGAGCGTCGCCCGTTCTATGATCCTGCAGAAATTTTTAAAAGCGTCAAAAAGCAGGTTAAAAAGGCTAAAAAGAGAGGTGAGTCAATTGACTATCTTACCTTTGTCCCGGATGGTGAACCTACGCTGGATATAAATCTTGGCCACGAGATTGATCTGCTGAAACCACTGGGAATCAAGATCGCTGTAATAACCAATAGCTCTCTGATTTTCCGTGAAGATGTGAGAGACGATCTCATGAAAGCGGATTGGATCTCTCTGAAGCTTGATTCTACATGGAAAACGGACTGGCGAAAAATTAACAGGCCTCACCAAAAGTTGGAGCTGAACATGATCTTGAGAGGCATGCGAGACTTTTCAAAACGTTTCCGTGGAGAACTCGTAACGGAAACCATGCTTGTTCAAGCTATTAATTACGACGCTGATATGCTTGGTGAGATGGCGATGTTTATAGCATGTTTGAGCCCTGACATAGCATATCTATCCATACCTACGAGGCCGCCTGCAGAATATTGGGTAAACCCACCCTCACCGAGAGAGGTTAACAAAGCTTTTCAAATATTCGGCGAAAAGATCGATCAGGTAGAATATTTAATCGGTTACGAAGGCAACGCCTTTGCTTTTACGGGCAATGTTGAGAAAGATCTGCTAAGCATTACGTCCGTGCATCCCATGCGGGAGGATGCTGTGAGCGATTTTTTGGCAAATGCTGACAAGGATTGGACAATTGTAAACAAGTTGATCTCCAAAAGTAAAATTGTGGAAACGGAGTATAAGGGTCAAAAGTTTTATCTGCGAAACTTACAACGCCATCTAGGAGATGAGTATGGCGACCAAAGATGAACTATAGAAGTTGATCATTTCGAAATTTTGAGAAGAGAGAATTTGAAATCTTTCTAAATTATCCGGCTCAACAAGATATCTTTAAACCTGCCAATCATACAACCTTCTGAAATCATATCAATTTTCTATTCTTCCCCATCTGGCATATTTTATGCTTCCACTGTTATATGGCAGTAAAGCTTCTTCGGGGTTAAGATGCTAAAAAGAGATCATCAGCAATATAGGATAGCTTTTACCGATTACGGAAAAGCAGGTTTGTGATGCTGATGCAAGCACAGGCGTTCGTCTAATGCAGCGAACTGACCGTCCCTTGCTACTTATCCGAAGCAATGGAAAGAGCTAAAGATGAAACTATTCATATGGAAAAACAACACCAAGCAAAAATATTTGAGGCCATGAAAAGGCCTGCATTCTACCCTCATCCAGTTACCACCATTGAAGAACGTGAAACCCATATTTCAAAGGTATTTTTAACGGGCGATTATGCTTATAAAATTAAGAAGTCTGTCAATTTAGATTTTCTCGATTTCACCAATTTAAAGAAGCGACATCATTTTTGTCGGCAAGAAGTAATTCTCAATCGCCGTTTAGCTCATAGTGTATATTTAGGGATTGTTGCTATTACTGTAAAAAATGACCGATATTATATAAACGGTCCGGGAGAGATAGTTGAATATGCAGTCAAAATGCGCCAACTTCCTGAGAATCTATCCCTGCTGCGTCTGGTGCGCAGAGGAGAATTAAACGATGATTCTATAGATGAATTAGCACGCGTTCTGGCCAAATTTCACCTGCAGGCACACACCGCTCAAACCGTCAATGCCATTGGCTCATGGCAGACGGTTTGGACCAATACCGAGGAAAACTTCAGGCAAACAGAACGATTTGTGGGAGATCTCCTGGACGATCATATGTTTCAAATTATTCGGGCCGCTACGCTTGCCTTTTTAATTCGAAGCAAAATCCTTTTTGAGCGTCGGATAGCCAAGAAGAAAATTCGGGATTGTCACGGTGATCTACGGACCGGACACATTTATCTTTCTGATCGCATTCAGATCATTGACTGCATCGAATTCAATGACCGCTTTAGATATGCAGACGTCACTTCAGATTTAGCCTATTTAGCCATGGATTTGGATTATGAGGGATATCCGCAAATCTCTCAGCATCTGATAAACAGTTATCTCGAGTATACAAAAGATGAAGAAATGCTTGTCTTACTCGATTTCTACAAGTGCTATCGCGCATACGTCAGGGTAAAGGTAAATTGTTTTCGTCTGCTGGAGAACGATCTGGAGACCAATAAACGAGCCAAACTTTATAGAGAAACCCATCGATACATGAATCTTGCTTACCGTTATGCCGTTCAATTTACCCGCCCGACAATCTGGGTGGTTTGCGGTCTGCCAGCTTCCGGCAAGACGACGATTGCCAAAGAATTGGCAAAGATACTGAACGTAAAGTTATTGCAATCGGACGTGTTGCGTAAAAAGCTATTCAGTCTGCAACCATTGGATCACAGGGATTTACCATTTGGCGAAGGAATCTATTCCAAAGAAGCCACCTCTCTTACTTACGGCAAGCTTCTCTTATTGGCACAGGAAGAGCTTGAAAAGAGCCGGTCTATTATTTTGGACGCCACTTACGGCAGCCAGCATCATCGAGATGAGGTTATTCGTTTGGCCAGGGATTTGGACGCAAACATTATCTTTTTTGAATGTATCGCACCCTATCAGATTTTGAAAAAACGCCTGTCCGAACGTGAGGCGGCCACGACGGCGTCAGACGCCCGGCTGCATCACCTAAGGCAATTTAGGGCACGGTTTGAGCCGTTATCTGAAATACGTGAAGAACTACGATTGCGGGTGAATACCGATATGGAGCTAGATGCAATTATGAGACAAATCCTTTCCCATGACTATGCATTACTTTCCAAGCAGACTGCAGGGGCATTAAAACAGTGGGAGTCAAGCTATCTGAATGTGGTCTAGTCACTTTAAGGGGCTGCCCTAAAGGAGAAAGAAATCATGAACGAGAATCAAAAGGCATGGATGTGTACCGAATGCGGCTTTACATCTTCGGAAAGATTTCCCAAAGATATCTGTCCGAGATGCAGCTTGACCTATTGGAAATGTGCTGAGTGCAGTTACACTTTTGCAGCAAGCGCTGCACCTGATCTCTGTCCGGAGTGTGGAAAGCAATGCCGATTTCTAAACATAACTTGCTATATTCCGGATTGGGATAACGCTGAACTGACGATATAGTATTACCGGAATGGTTTTCAAAGGGAGGTTTAATATGC
>JASFPE010000461.1:0-4605 GCA_050116155.1 Desulfobacterales bacterium | reverse complement strand
CGGTCTTTTTCGTGTTCTCATTTTTGCCTCTCTACATTTATATATTTCTAATATTACAATCGATCACCCAATGTGGTTACGAATCCAGTTCTAATGATAATCTGTGTAATGAACATCATAAGCATCGCCATCTTCAAATCTAAAAGTGATCCTCCAGTTCCCAGAAACCTTAACTGCCCATACTTTCTCTTTCTTGGGTTCAAACAAGTGTAAACCGGAACCCGGGAAATTCATGTCTTCAATTTTGTGTGCAGCGTTAAGGGTATCGAGAATTAGTTCTAATTTAGTTGAATGTTTTGCCTGTATTCCTTTTTTAATACCATCCAGGAAAAATTTTTCCAAACCCTTATGTCTAAACGATTTAATCATGAAATAGATCGAGCATTACAAATCATATTTAGTAGGACTGTAACCCTTAAGGTTACACTTGTCAAGAGCTTATTCTCATATCTTAAAGAATATATATCCGGCACAAACACCCATCATCCATGCCTTTTAGCCTAAATTAAATTATCGACGTGAAACTTTCAAATACCCGGTCTTTACCGTTTTTTTACAACTAAACCAGTCAACTATTTAACAAATCAACCAATATTAACGACATACGCCGGTTACTTCATAGAAACAATAAGAGTAGAAAAAACACAAGAGTCAAAAGCAGACTTGACCCCTTTCCCCTAAAACAGTTGATATTTAATTAAAATATAGATAATATCCGTATATCATTGAAAAAAATAAAGAGAGAGGAAAAATGAACCGTCAGCAAGCACTCCAGACACTTTCCGAAAATCGTAGCCAGCTGAAACGCTTTTCGGTTAAGGATCTTTATCTTTTCGGTTCGGTGGCCCGGGATGAGGCAATCGATGGTAGTGATGTGGACATTCTTGTCGAATTTCAGCCAAATGCAAAAATTGGACTTTTCCAATTTGCGCGACTTCAAAGGTTTTTAAGTGAATTGCTCGAATGCAACGTAGACCTGGCAACACCCGATGCACTTCATAAAGATCTGAAAGAAGATATCCTCAAGGAGGCCATCCATGCCGCGTGAATATGAGGATTATCTGAGAGATTTATTGGATGCTATCGAAAAAATTCAAAATTTCATAAAAGATCTGGATTTCGCGGAATTCAAAAAAGATGATAAAACAAAATTTGCTGTAATCAGAGCTCTGGAAATCATTGGTGAGGCAACGAAACATATAACAGACGAAATTCGAAATAAATATCCAGAAGTTCCCTGGAAAGATATGGCAGGAATGAGAGATGTACTGGCCCACGATTATTTCGGGGTTGATGAGGAAACAGTTTGGCTAACAGCAAAAGAAAAAATTCCGCAATTGAAACCATCAATTGAAAAAATATTATCGGAAATGAGCAATGAAAAAGGTTGATGAGCTAAAAAAGATCCTGCAAGACCACAAAGCCACTCTAAAAGATGAATATGCCGTTATTGAGATAGGCCTTTTTGGTTCCTACATTAAAGGGAATCAAAAAAAAACAAGTGATGTCGATATCTTAGTTGAATTTGAAAAAGCCATCGATCTTTTTACCTTTGTTCATCTAAAAAACCATCTTTCTGATCTGCTCGGCGTAAATGTTGATCTGGTCACGAAGAAAGCGCTAAAGCCCGAAATAGGAAAACGTATTTTGAGCGAAACTGTGTATATCTGATCCGACATTTTGCCTCTAACCCCAGTATTGCTGCTTTAACTTTCATGACCTAAACTCCGCCTAACCACTCAGAAACATTCTTCTGACCTCCTTAAAGAAGAGCCAAGCAAAGACTTGACCTCTCCGAACAGGGCGAGTCCAAAATCCGAAATAGAGAGACCGTGAGCCTTGCGCCGTGAGCCTTGCGCTTTTTGCCTTTAGCCCTGAACCCTGAACCCTGTATTTAAATCCGCAATCCAAAATCCAAAATCTGAATTCAAATGATACCGGCTTCTACATTACGCTGCCATCTTTTCCTGTTTGTTTATATTCAAAAACAAGTTGACAAACTGACTAAATTTTGTATAATTTGGTCAGTTAATAGTCTAAATTAATAAAAATATTGCTATTTAAAAATGTATATACCACAAAAACAAATTGAAAATCTGAAACACCTGATAGCTCCCGGCAAAGTGGTGGTCATTTATGGTGCTCGCCGGGTCGGAAAAACCACGCTGCTGAATAAATTTATCGAGAATAAAAGCACCTCGGATATCCTCTTTGTCAATGGGGATGATATTGTTGCCCGACAATATCTTGAAAGCCAGTCTATTGAAAAACTCCGCGACTTTGTGGGCCATGCATCACTTCTGATCGTTGACGAGGCCCAGTACGTGGAAAAAATTGGATTGAATCTTAAATTGATCGTTGATCATGTGCCCAATATCAAGGTGATTGCCACCGGATCGTCTTCGTTTGAATTGGCCAAAGACGTCGGAGAACCCCTCACCGGAAGGAAATTCGTTCTAAAATTATTTCCATTAGCTCAAATGGAAATTTCACAAATCGAAAAACGACATGAAACCCAGTCCAATCTGGAGGCTCGACTCCTATTTGGATCATATCCGGAGGTCGTCACCACCCGCAATAATCAACAGCGTGAAGAATATTTGCGTGAAATAATCAGTTCATACCTTTTTAAAGACATACTGGCATTAGAAGGCATTCGGTATTCAAACAAATTGGTGCGCATGCTTCAGCTGCTCGCGTTTCAGATCGGCAAGCAAGTTTCGCTGACCGAACTTGGCCGTCAGCTGGGAATGAGCAAAAACACCGTTGAACGCTATCTGGATTTACTGGAAAAAGTGTTTGTTATTTTCCGTTTAAGTGGATTCAGCCGTAATTTACGCAAAGAAATTACTAAAAATCACAGGTTCTTTTTCTGCGATGTCGGCATCCGCAATGCAATTATTGGAAATTTCAATCCTCTCGAAATCCGAAATGATGTGGGGCAACTTTGGGAAAACTATGTTATCACCGAGCGTTTGAAAAGACAGGAATACTTGCGTGAGGCCGCAAACTCCTATTTTTGGAGAACATATGATAAAAAAGAAATCGACCTGGTGGAAGAACGCCAGGGCAATTTATTCGGCTATGAAATAAAATGGGCAAAAGCTCGCGTAAAAGCACCGAAGGACTGGCAAAAAACTTACAAGAGTGCCGGTTTCGAAATAATCAACAAAGAGAATTATCTTCAATATATTCAATAATTAGAAATTTTGCCTTTAAATCCGCAATCTTTACCCTGTTAAATATATCAGAGATATGAAGGGAAGCGCATTTAACCGCGGCAAAATCTAAAATCCGAAATTGATTGATTCCGCATTCCCACTTCCGCATTCGAAAAACCCTGAACCTCTGAACGCTGAACCTTGAACCCTGTTTTTGATTCCGCCTTCCGCATTCCGAATTCCTCATTCGTAAAACCCCTCTGCCCTTCTGGCCCTGTTTGTGATTTAATGGAAACTTATAATTTTATGGGCGTCCCCCTTATTCTATTATAATTTTATGGGCGTCCCCCTTATTCCTAGCGCATCCGTAGGATAACCCTGAACCTTGAACCTGTAGCCCATTACCCATGACCTATTACCTGCAAAGCATGGACCTTCTTGATAATTTCCCCCTTTTTGTGTATCATACCACAATAAATGCAGTGTAAATATAATGTTCAGTTAAAACCATAAATGCAAAACACTATGGGAAAAACAAAAGTAAATTTACCGCATAAAAAAATCACCGATTTTTGCAAAAAAAATCATATTAATCGGCTTTCTCTTTTCGGTTCGGTATTACGTGATGATTTTCAAATGGACAGTGATATTGACTTTCTTGTTGAATTTGAACCGGGAAAGGTGCCTGGATTCATCGGGCTCTGTCGGATGCAGAGAGAGCTTTCAGAATTACTCGATGGACGAAAAGTTGATTTGCGCACACCCCAGGAGTTAAGTAAATATTTCCGGGACGAAGTATTGGCTCAGGCTGAGGTTCAGTATGCAACGGCATGATGAAATTCGGTTACGACATATGCTGGACGCCGCAAAAGAAGCTGTGGGATTTGCGGTCGGAAAATCGAGAAAAGATCTTGATGATGACCGTATGTTAACGCTCGCCATAACAAAGTCGATAGAAATAATTGGAGAAGCCGCCACCAAAGTTAGTGAATCTTGCAAGGCTGAAAATAATAATATCCCGTGGAACGATGTAACCAGCATGCGGAATAGATTGATTCATGGATATTTTGACATCAATTTGGATATTGTATGGGAAACCCTTCAAACCGACCTGCCTGAGCTGATCGAATCTTTGGAAAAAGTCCTCCCTCCTGAGTAACAGCCAAATTTCATTTTTATAAATCTAAATCAACCTAACACATAGTTACCTCTGCTACCTTGAAATTTCGGTCGACATCACTGAATTTTCAAGGAAAAAAGGGGCATTATCACAAACTTAAACCTCTCCCGTAATGTAATGACAGTGTTTAGTCAGACAGAACGTCAGCTTTTCCCGGTTTCCAGTTTCAAGTATCAATTTTCAAAGTATTTGCCTCAAACCTCCAACCTCGGGCCTAGCGCATCCGTATGATAACCCTGAACCTTAATCCTATAACCTATAACC
>JASFPE010000460.1:0-4617 GCA_050116155.1 Desulfobacterales bacterium | reverse complement strand
GACAATACCCGTAATGGCACCGCCATAGGCTTCCATATTGGACGGTGAGTTGTGGGTCTCGCCGGTGATCACATAGTAATGATCCGAATCGAATTGACCGGCACCGGCATTATCCCATAACACGGAAATGACCCATGGTTTTTTCTCCTTCAGCGCCAGAGTTGGCGTCTCAATACAGGTCTTGAAAAGATTATCGACCACCTCACTCAAACCGGCAGAGCGATCGCAATAGCGAAATAGACCGCGAAACGTATTGTGATTGCAGTGATCGCTTCTGGCCTGGGATATATATTCTAGCTCGACATCGGTGGGATCCGCCAACCCAATCTGCGCCCGAACCGCCCGGACCTTTTCATTTGTAAAATAGGCGCGAATGGTCGGAATATCGTTGGGATTCAAGGCAAGATTGCGTTCAGAGCTGATGGCTTCAAGGGCTTGATCGCTATCTACCGGGATGGTGGTAACGGTGGGAACATGATCGAGGGCTACTTTCGGAATAATATACCCGATGCCGGTGGCTGAATCCCATTGGTCGTCAGAATAGATTTTGCACCGCTGGATAATGTCATTGGCAAGTAATTCACCGGCAATTTTCTCCAGATCCTGGGGCGTTAGGCCTTCGCCCCGGATGCAGTAACGCTTTGAAGTATAAATCGCCTGATTGGCATCAAATTTTAAATTGAGGATATCTTCCACGGCCTCCATGGCAGTGCTGCCGGGATTATCTTTCACACCGGGACGCAATCCAACCCAGATGATCCAGTCAGATGGAATATCCAGCGGCTCGAAGGACGAGAATTGAATCACCGGATTGGTGAAAATTTCCCTTTGAATGCTCCCCAGCTGCTCGGCAGACAGCTCGGCATCAATGGTAATGATGTGAACGGTGCGAACGCGGGAAAGTTTGATACCGAAATAGGCAAATGCCTTTTGGCGGAGTCCTTCCCCTTCCGCATCTGTCAAGTGATCCTTTAACGCAATTTCAAGTCGTGACGGCATGCTCACCATCCCTAATAATTAGAAATAATATGCCACTTCCAGCATATGAAGATTCAGTCCCGGATTAGGATTGTAAATTCCCGCATTGGACATGTGCTGAAATCGATATCCGATACTCAATGGTCGAATCGGTCGAAAGCTGATTCCAATATGGGAGGTAAAATGAAATGGCCCCCCAAAGTCCTCATCGCCGAAAGTATCTTCACTGATCAAGGTCGGATTAATTCCCCCCCAAACGGCGAGCCTGTTGTCGAATGCCTTCAGATTCAGCCCCGGCCCGATGGAGCCGACAAAGGCGGTATCCCCACCACCGTCCAGGACGCCGGCAGTTAACTCCAGATGGGTTCCCAGGCTCCAGTCGGATGCAAAGGACCATGACCATGGCAAGCCATAGCGCACAGATCCTTCGTACTGCTCAAAGTCTTCATCATTGCCCCCGTCATCGATTCCGGCCCGAAATCCCGCGGCGATCCAACCGGTTTCCTCAGCCCAGCTTGGCAGAAAAAAACTGCTTGTCACCGATACCAAAATAACCATCGCCAGATTTAGCAATAGCCGGGTCAGTCTCAGTTCCATTTTCAAAACCCTTCTGGTCTGCTTTACTCTGCGAAGTGTTACCCGCCAGTTGATTATAAAAGAGCTGTTAACTGAAAAAGATTTTGGTAATATCGTTATAAAATACTAAGATGATCAACAAAATCAGAATAAACAATCCGATCTGCTGGGCAACCTCGCGTACCTTTACACTAACCGGACGTTTCTTAATGGCTTCAATAATAAAAAACAGCAGATGCCCCCCATCCAGAATCGGTATCGGCAAAAGATTAATGATTGCCAAATTAATGCTGATCAGTGCAATAAACGATATCAGGTGGGCTAAACCTGCTTTGGCTTGATCCCCGGCCATTTTGGCAATCATAATTGGCCCGCCAATAGTATCGGTGGATATTTCACCGCTGATCAGTTTGGCAATAATAATCACCATCAGTTCGGTGACGCGGTACGTTTGAATCAGACTTTCTGCACATGCTTGCAATGGATTCAGTTCTTTTGTATACGTCTCGCCCGAAAAGCCAATGCCGATCATATACCGCTGGATTTCTTCGCCGAGCAGATTCTGGGTGGCAACCAGCTCAGGAGTGACGGAAAAAGCCATTTCTGTACCTTCGCGATGAACCGAAATCGCTAAAGTTTTGCCATCGCTTCCGTTAATGATGTGGGTCATATCATCCCAGGTGCTAATCGGATTCTCATCAATGGCGACAATCAGGTCACCGACTTTGAGTCCTGCGATTTGCGCCGGCGACCCGGCGTTAACCTTGCCAATGGAAGGCTTTAGGATTAACATGCCCGAGATGAGAAACATCCCAAAAAAAATAATTATCGCCAGAAGCAAATTAAATATCGGTCCGGCAGCGACGATAAGAATGCGCTTAAAAACATGTTTATGGGTAAAGGAAAGATGGATGTCGGCCGGAGCAACCTGTGCATCGGGCTCTTCTCCCACCATTTTTACATAGCCACCCAATGGTATGGCCGACAGGCGATAATCCGTTATTCCGATTTTTTTCCCGAATAAACGCGGCCCGAAACCCAGAGAAAATTTCTCGACACCGACCCCGAAGAGTCTCGCCACCAGAAAATGACCCAGTTCATGAAAGAAAATAAGGACGCCCAAAACAACGATAAATGATATGATGTTGGTACCCATAAGCTCAATTATTAATTTTTGATGGTATCAGTTCGTTAATTGTAATTATTTAACATTACTGGCAGAAAATTCGAAACCCGAATATCGAAATTCGAAATGGATTAATTCCTAAATTCATCAACCAGTTTTGTTGCCCATTTGCGGGCCCACCTGTCGGCGGCAATGATATCGTCTAGTATCGGATCCGAACTAACGCGATGGCCTGCCATGGTTTGCCTGACGACGCTGGCAATATCTACAAATGAAATCATACGGTCTAAAAACGCATGCACCGCAACTTCATTGGCAGCATTGAGCACGGCCGGCATGGATCCTCCCACCTCACAGGCGTTATATGCCAAAGCCAGACACGGAAACCTTTTCAGATCCGGATCTTGAAATGTAAGATTGCTGGCGCCTGAGAAATCCGGGAGCGGTTGGTTTAGCGGCAGCCGTTGTGGATATGACAGCGCATACGCGATAGCACCTTTCATATCAGGTATACCCAGCTGGGCAAGCACAGATCCGTCCCGGTAGGCCACCATGGAATGAATCACGCTCTGGGGGTGAATCACGACCCCGATCCTGTCATGGGGAACACCGAACAAATGCTTGGCTTCCAGAACTTCCAATCCCTTGTTCATCATGGTGGCTGAATCGATGGTAATTTTCCTGCCCATTTGCCAATTGGGGTGGTCTAAGGCAGCTTCCACCGTTATGTCATCAAATTTGTGTGCCGGAAAGTTTAAAAACGGACCGCCGGAAGCGGTTAGCAAAATATTGGCAACATCTTCGCGACGCTGCCCCTCCAGGCATTGGAATATGGCGCTATGTTCACTGTCGATGGGTCGTATTTGGATTCCCTTTTGCGTTGCTCGCCTGATGACAATATCGCCAGCCATCACCAGGGTTTCCTTATTGGCCAAGGCAACCGTTTTGCCAGCATCTATTGCAGCCAGCGTGGGCGCAAGCCCCGCGGCACCTACCACGGCGGTCACCGTTATATCAACGGATGGATGTGCTGCCGCTTCACAGTATCCTTCTTCTCCATAAACGATGTCTACGCCTTTTGCTGCAGGCAGTTTTTCTTTCAGCTGCTGCGCACGGGCACCGTCATAAACAACGGCAATATCAGGATCAAATTTCGCCACCTGTTTGGCCAGCAGGGAAATATTTGATTTTGCTGCCAGCGCTTTAACCGTGAAATGCTGTGGAAACATCTCAACGATTTTGAGTGCATTGCGGCCGATAGATCCGGTTGATCCGAGTATGGCAATATTCTTCATAACCAACTGTTCAATGGTTGTGGTTGTTTTATGGAGCCGTTACAACTTAAAGATATACACAATAAAAAGATAAGCCACCGGAGCGGCAAATAAAAGGGCATCGATACGATCCAGAAACCCGCCATGGCCGGGCAACAGGCCACCAGAATCTTTCATATTGGAAACGCGTTTGAGTTCGGATTCAAATAAATCTCCAATCTGACCGGCTATACCAACAGCAACAATAAATAACACAATCAATCCCCATGATGGCTGCGGGAGAAAATAGTATTTCCCGATGGCACCCACCACCAAATTGGCCGTAATTCCACCCAGCGATCCCTCCACCGTCTTTCCGGGACTCACCGCCGGGCAAAGCTTGTGACGTCCCAATGTCGTGCCCACATACAGCGCGCAGACATCCCCGGCAAAAATAATGCCGAGCAGATAGAAAATCCAGATCATGCCTTGGGGGCCGTTTCGGATCAAAACCAGAAAAGACAACAACAGCGGAATATAGATGATACCCTGAATTTGTTTTCGGACAAGGTCGGTGACCCCCGAGTTGGCTCTGAATTGAAAAAGCGAGAAAAAGGCGGATCCCAGCAAGTTTATAGCAATCACGACCATAACAATCCCGGGACCGACAATATAGGCCGCCCA
>JASFPE010000459.1:0-4617 GCA_050116155.1 Desulfobacterales bacterium | reverse complement strand
AGTGTCAGGCATCAAAATTAAAACTTCGGAATTTTTAAGATCTTTTACTCCCTAAATTCCTCAATTTCTCTGCCAGCCGTTTCTGACACCTGAAACCTGACACCTGAAACCTTTTCTAGGCGGGTTTCCATACCGTTGTGGCCCGCACCAGTTCCTGACCGTCTTCCTCGCGATACAAACCGTGGCGAAACTCTCTATTGTTCGTACTCAGAGACAGACAATTTGCAATGATGCGGTCGTGTAGAAAGGATTCAGCCAAAAAGTTTATTTCCAGCTCTGTCAAGATGGCATCTTTTTTGACAGCAGCCGGCATACTCTCAAGAATCCACTCGACATAGCTGGTGTTATTAACATGCTGGTTAATATCCAGATCCCGGAAGCGAACCTGAAATTTGCGCTCACTGTCATGTGTATCGAGTGGTTGAAGCTTGTCCAATGGTCCGGGCAGAATATGATCTCCCTCGACAGGTTTAAGCCGTTTTATAAACGGAGCAATCCTTACCGGCCGTCGTTTATGGGTGTCAATGACCAACCAGGCAGAAAGTGCGGCACCTACGATAGAATCTTTTTGATCCTTAAACTGGAAATCGCGCAGCGCAAATAACCGCTGCATACCGGACGGCCAGGTCATTACGGTCAGATCATCCGTCCATGCCGGATAGGATGTCATTGTTATCTTTACCCGGGATAACAACCAGGTATAATTTTCACAAAGCAATTGTTGAATGGAGACACCGAGCGCATCGGCATGGCTGCTGGCTGCTTCCTGCATAAAATTAAAGATCGATAACATGGACAGCTTGCCGTGGCAATCCACCTCATAAGATCGAATCCTGAAAGTATCCTTCCAAACATTGGGTTGCATAATGAGGCACAGTATATAACCGCCCAAGGCGGTTATGTCAATTGCGCGTAGATTCTGACCAGGACAAACCGAAGGCAAAAAACATAAAAGAACATAGATGAACTCGTAAAAAGTCAAAAAATCAATTCTTTGTCATTCCGTCCCGGATCGAGGTCCGGGATGACGGCCAAGCCGGGCACGTAGTGAAGCTTTAGCTCTATCCAGTTATTTCAATAGGTTCTGGACTCCGGCATTCGCCGGAGTGACGGAATTGGGACTTTTTACGATTTTGTTGACATTGACTGTTAAAAAATTATGACTATCTTAGCTTTTCTCGCATAAATGCATATAATCAGTAAGACCCAAGGTGTTATTTACCTGTTTATGGCAAAACCGATCCATCGAACAGGGTCCGATGTGGAGCCTGCATGAGAACGATAACACCTAAAGAAACATATCGTTAGTGGAGGTAAAATCGTGGCAATTCATTATATGGCAAGAAAAATGTTTGATGAGGGTGCTGCAGCATACGTTAAAAACATGCTTACAAAAAGCATCAAGTTGTTCACCCGTGCTCTGAAATATGATCCTGAATTCGAATTGGGTTACGTCAGCCGTGGTGCGGCCTATCTGAAATTGGGAAATATCAAAAAAGCAATGACCGATTTTAATCGCGTGATTAAAATCAACCCGGATTCTGCTCGTGCTTACCACCTGAGAGGCTTGGCACACGAAAGATTGGGTAACGTTGCCAAAGCGTATCAGGATTTTGACCGTGCACTAGAGACCGATCCGGATTATACGTCCGCCTATCACAGTCGCAACTCCCTTCTCTCTAAAAAAGGACATGCGGATTTTTCCATAGAAGAATTGGATATCATCAACCATTTAATGGCAATGCGGATATCCCGATTTGATCAAGATGAAGAATCCAATGATCTGGCGGCCTAACCGCATTATGCGACTTAAACCCCTTACCCGGATTCAGACGTTGCTGAAGCCGTGACGGATGGATCTGTATTGAGGCCACGGCGGGCAATTTCACGCACCCGCGGGTCGCGATCGTTAGCATAAGGGGCCAGATATTCGTTAGCCCGTGGGTGACGAATTTGACCCAGGGAAAATGCGGCAGCGGCCCGAAGTTGCGGATTGCGCCATTTGCGCATAAAAAAGGTTCGTTTGGGTAGAAGCATCCGGGCCAGCGATTCAATACTGTCAGGATCGGCAATTTGGCCCAGCACCTGGCAACAGGCAATACACAGCTGATCGTCTTTACTCGAATTCAACAACCCCGCTATTTCTGCTTCAACGCCATTTGGTCTCAGCTTACCGATACATCTTATGGCACCCACCGCTAATTCTCCGGCATGGTTTTTGACAAACTCCATCAACAGATCGCCGATCGACTCGTCATTCAGTCGCTCGGCAAGGCTATAGGCCGCTTCGCGAACATCGGGGTCTTGGTCGCCCATCGCAAAGAGAACCTCATTGCGCACATCCATCGTTACGATGTCGATGATACCCAGAATTCGCCTGCGCTCCTCAGCGCTGATCTCCAGAATCAATAACCGTCTTAAGCGGTCCACTGCCGATGGCCCCAGGTTGCGCAACAGCTTTGCCGCCGTATGCCGGGTCCGATAATTATCTTCTTTCTTTATGACATCAATCAACCATGGCATCGCCACTGTCCCCAAACTTCCCAACAGTTGCGCGGCCTGGTGTTGTCTGGCAGCATCATCGGATTTTAAATCCTCAATCAGGATATTTTGGGTCTGGGGCCCCAGTCCTCTTTCCAAACTATGAGACAATATCAACGCCCTTTCGTCTTTGTCTTCTTTCAAACTGCGGTACCGCTTTTGAAGATTGGCGATGACCCGTGAGGCCAATGAATATTCACCAAACGGGATCAGACGCGTCACCAAACGGACGAGAAATGTGGTCGTCGGGGCAACAATTTTTGATTCTTCTTCCTGTGTCATTACAGACAAAAGGGGATCGGCGAATATGCGAATAAACTGCTTTTGAAAGGCCAGATCCAGATTGTCGAACAGTTGCCGACAGGCGTCAATGGCCTTCAGTCGATCGGAAGCTCGACATTCCGGCAATTTTGCAAACAGCTCGCCGGTGGTCTGCTCAATTCCACTCCGATCACCATTGAGAAACATCTGCTCGATGCGTTGCGGAAATTCGGCGAGCAACTCCTTAAAACTCTTGGTCGACACCTCCTGTTTCGCAAAACCACCGAGAATCGCCACCTCCTCTGAGCCACCCACCAGGCCTGCCGGCAAACCGGACATGTTTTGGGCCACCTGGATTTCGAATACATGCTGATCAAAAAGAATTCCTGAAAGCTGTTTGCGCTGAGAAATCTGCTTCCATAAGTTATCGTCTGCCGATCCCGCTGGGATAGTTGCCAGTTCTCCGAAAAAAGTTTTCATCTGTTGAACGGTGACCTGCTTTAAAAACGTCAAACTTTCGACACCCACGTCATCCAAAAATTTGAGCAAACCGACCAGTATCCCACTGAAATCGGTAACATCTGAAATGCCTATTTTCTCACCATTAATCAGCAACGTATTACTGGTGCGCGACAGGGAAAGAACCGGTTGGCGATGGAAGAATCGATGCATTTTTTTCATCAGATCATCCAACGCCGTGGAAACTCTGTCACTTTTTGACGAGTAAAGCTTAAAGGATTTATATACACCGATTAAGCTGCGCAGGATTTCCGGAATCTGTCGTAAATCATTGGTGTCCATAGGACGCTGTGGAATCGGAGGCGCGACCACCGGCGTCACGGGTGTCCCTGTTGATGCCGCTGTTGCCTGGTCAAGTAAAAATCCTCTGGATTTCATTTTCATGGCATAGTGCGTCTGCTTGAGATCAATATGCTTTAAGCGTTTCTCCGCTAAGAAACGTCGCCAGTGGTCCGGATCAAACCGATCTTGCCTGGTTTTTCCAAAGGCCTGCAATAAATTAACCAACTCACGTTCGCCGACTCCTTTATGAAAGGCTATTCCCTGCAGCTCAAAGCGATTTAGAAACTGTAGAAATGAATCTGCAATCATTTTATAATCCGATACATTCAGTTTTTGACCGTTAATGAGAATCGCTCGATTGGATTGCAGAACATTCAATGTGTCATTTTTTCGTAATATTTTATCGATAACCGCTTTCAATTGCTTGTTGGCATTAACAATCGACTTGCTTCCGGGAGGGTAAAGCCTGATGTTGCGTACGGCAACCATCAAAAGACGCAAATATTTCGGGATCAGGGCGAAATCGTCTAGCTTTATAGGTTCTTCAATAATGGCGACATCATGCGGTGTCTCAACGGTATAATATACCGCTTCCTGTGGATCAAAATTCCTGGCATCCGCTACAGCCTGAGCAGTTTCGTATTCTTCGGCCTTGGCAGGGTTCGCCGAGCGCTTAAAATGATACACAAGGGTAGAGGTCGCCGGTAACACCTGTTGATCATACAGCGACGCCTGATAGGTGCCGATGCGCTCATGCAGATGTTGCTTGTGCTTGGTTTCAATGGCGTCGTAGGTCGCAGATAAAATACGCTTTCCCAAAAAGCGAATGACTTCATCATTGAGTTGAAAATTTGAACTGATGAGTCCCTGCCTGGCGGCGTGATCGATAGCTTCCAGAACCCTTGCTTCCTGTTGATTGGAGCTGCCGGTCAGAACACTAAGGGACACATCTTCGCCAAAAGCTGAGACATGATCAAGTATTTGGCGGCTTTCTTCATCCAGTGCAGAGATTTT
>JASFPE010000458.1:0-4618 GCA_050116155.1 Desulfobacterales bacterium | reverse complement strand
TAATCGAATTGAATATTTTCGATTGAAGATTGAATATTTATTGGTTAATTTTCAAAGAGTGGCAGATTGTGGCTGCTCTTTTTTTTTACCCTTTCAGTATTAATCCCCGAGCTCCCTTGCCCTTTACGTTAGGTGTGTTATATTCTTTTCTTAATGTATGGTGTCAGGTGTCGGGTGTCAGGTGTCAGCTCTCCAAGTCCGGGGTTTAAGGTACAAGGCATGGAGCAGAGGGCATGGGGCATGGGGTTCAAGGCCTTTCGATTTTGGATTGACAAATTACAAAATACGAAAAACATGAACCGAAATTTCGAATCTTGAATTTTTGGTCCTTTACCCCATGCCCTTTGCCCCATGCCCCATGCCGGTAGTTTGCTGACACCTGAAACCTCACACCAGAAACTTGAATCATGAAACCGACAAATAGACAAGGAGCCAACAGTGAAACTTGCCGTCAGTGGTAAAGGCGGGGTGGGCAAAACCACATTTGCCTCCCTGTTGATTCGAACCCTTAATGCACAGGGCAAAAGAATACTGGCAATTGATGCGGATCCGGATGCCAATCTGGCCGCCGGCCTGGGAATCGCAGATGCCGATAAAATAATTCCGATTTCTGAAATGGAAGATCTCATATTCGAACGCACCGGCGCGAAGCCCGGCAGTATCGGCGGTTATTTTAAACTCAATCCCAAAGTGGATGACCTGCCGGATGCGCTTTCCGTTGCCAAGGACGGAATCAAACTGATGCGTCTGGGTGGTGTCAAAAAAGGCGGTTCCGGCTGCATTTGCCCTGAAAGCGCCCTGTTGAGAGCGCTGGTAATGCATATTGTCCTGGCCAGAGACGAGCTGGTGGTAATGGACATGGAAGCCGGTATCGAGCATCTGGGCAGAGCCACCGCCAAGGCGGTGGACAAACTGATTGTGGTGGTAGAGCCCGGCAGGCGCAGTATCGACACCGCCGCACATATTCGCAAACTGGCCGGCGAGATCGGACTCCATCATATTGCCGTGGTGGGCAACAAAATCCGTAATGCCACCGATGAACAATTTTTGGAGACCCACCTACAAGATTTTGAATTTCTCGGTTTCCTGCCGTATGATGAGGCGTTGATCGAAGCCGACCTCAAGGGCTGTTCACCGTTTGATGTGGACTGCCCCTCAAAGGAAAGAGTAGAGGCCCTAATTTCGAATCTCTAAAGCCTTAGATTAAATGTAACTATCAGATATTTAAACAACATTATTTGAACCGCAGAATCTACCAGGCGGATTTAACAGATTGAACATCGAACATCGAACGTCCAACATTCAACATCGAATGGAAAAAAATGAAATTAAATTGCGGAGCGAAGCGACAACATTATTCGATGTTCGACGTTGAAAGTTCGATGTTCGAAGTTCAATTTTTTTAACAGTTATTATCTACTATTTTGGGTTATAGGCCCGAAATTAATACCGAAATTTTGCATGAACCCTAGACGTAGATATTCGAGAAACTACCCCCGCAAAAAACCAGGGTTCCACCCTTTCAGGCCCGCTGCAGATGCCAAACTGAAAAACATCTTTGCGGAAATCGGTGTTCCCGAACAACAGGCATTCACCCCCGACCCCTTTCAGCTGGAAGCCCTAGCGGCGATTGAGCATGCCGACTGTCTGGTGACCGCCCCTACGGGAGCCGGAAAAACCTGGATCGCCGAAAAGGCCATCGCCCGCATACATGCCGGAGAGGGAAAAGCCTGGTATGCCTGTCCCCTCAAAGCCCTGAGCAATGCCAAGTACGCTGAATTTTCTGCAATATTCGGCGCAAAACACGTCGGCATTCTGACCGGGGATCGCAAAGAAAACCCGGATGCCCCGATCATCGTTGGGACCACCGAGATTCTGCGCAATCAACTCTATGACACCATGCACCGGGGAGAATCGTTGGCCGCCGACATCGTGGTACTGGATGAGGCACATTTTCTGGGTGATGCAGATCGTGGCGTGGTCTGGGAAGAAATAATCATCTATTTACCGGTCAGAATTCCACTGTTGCTGCTATCGGCGACGGTCGGAAATGCGGACCACATCGCCGCCTGGATAGTTTCCATCCGCCAAAAAAAATGCCTGGTGATCGCGGAAAACAAAAGACCGGTGCCGCTTTACCCGATATTTCTGCATCCATCCGGCACCCTGCTGCCGCTCACCAGCCCACTCAAAGGCGGCGGTAAGGCCCCCCTATATAAAAAAGTCAACGACTTCATCAAGGCCAAGAAAAGCAAACAGAGGAGGCTGTCGCCGATTCTGCCGCCGTTTGATGATATTTTACGGGTCTTGCGAAAATATGATCTGTTGCCCGCCATTTTTTTCCTGAAGTCGCGAGCCGACTGTGATCGGGCTTTGGATCTGTGTCGTGGAAAATCGACGATCCCTCCCCGACGCACAGAGAAAATCACAGAATTAATATCCGAATTTGCGGAGCACAAAGCGCATGTTTTACGTCATCGCCAGCTGTGGCACCTGACCCATCTTGCGCTGGGCTCCCACCATAGCGGTCAGCTGCCATCATGGAAGCTGGTTTTGGAAAAACTGATGACCGCCGGTCTGCTGGATGCTGTTTTTGCAACTTCGACCGTGTCGGCCGGCGTAAACTTTCCCGCCAGATCCGTGGCATTCTTAAATTCAGACCGCTTTAACGGACACCAGTTTTTACCTTTGAATCCCACCGAATTTCACCAGATGACGGGTCGCGCAGGCAGAAGAGGAATGGACAACAACGGCTTTGCGCTCTTGATCCCCAGCAAATTCATGGACATTCGCTGGATCGCCAAATTGCTGCATTCACCACCGACAGATGTTTTGAGCCAGATCCGCATAAATTTTTCGATGGTGCTGAACTTGTTGCTTTCCCATGAGCCCGCGGAAATAGAGGCGCTGTTGAAAAAATCGTTTGCATCTTATCTCCTGCGCAACACATCATCCGGGCAGCGGCCGAATATCACCCATGATGATTTGTGGCTGGATTTTTTGCACCATTTGGATTTTTTGCAGCAGACCGGATTTGCCGGCCCGCACGGTGAATTGACCGATGATGGCCGCTGGGCATCCCAATTGCGCGTGGATCAGCCGTTGCTGATCGCCGAAGGTTTCAGACAGGATTTGTTTGAAGAATCAGATCCGGCGCTGCTGGCTGCAGTCATTGCCAGTTTTGTCAATGAACGGGAATCCGATGACCGCACGGCAAAAAAAATATCGCCAAAATCCGTCTGGAAAGCCTTTACCAGAATGGATCGCGGCCTGAGGCCCTTTGCGAGACAGATGCTCGCCCAGGGATTTGAGGTTCAGCCCCTCTTTCTGCGACCTGCGGCAGCTACCTTTGCCTGGGCCAGCGGGCAGGCATGGGAAAAGGTCCTGGCTCTGTCTGAGGTGGAGGAAGGCGATCTTGCCATGCTGATGCTCAGAACGGCCGATAATCTGAGACATGTTCGGGCCCTGCATCGCGTATTTCCGCAAGCAGCCGCATCCGCCTCGACGGCCATCGAAATAATCTTGCGGGAACCGGTGGTCTATTACTAATCAGGTGTCAGATAGAAAAGGTTTCAGGTGTCGGGTGTCAGGTGTCAGGAACCCCAATTCGGAATGCGGAATGCGGAATGCGGAAAACAAAACACAAAACACGGAACACGAAAGACGAAATCGAGATTCTTTGAACCTTAGGCTTTGAGCCGTGTGTCTGTTTTTTTTTTGGCCTCAAACCTCGAACCTCTAACCTAACGCCTTTTATTTTGGCATTTAACCCCATGCCCTTTGCCCCATGCCCCATGCCGGTGGTTTGCTGACACCTGAAACCTGAAACCTGAAACCTGCCTTACCCCTGCCCGATGATATGATGAATTTTCTCCGACAGCTGTTTCATGTTAAAAGGCTTTTGAATAAAACCGTCACAGCCGCGATTCAGAATTTTGGTGGCCTGGCCGCTGATGCTATATCCGCTGGAAAGCAATACTTTCACATCGGAGTTTATCTCTTTTAGTCGATCGTACGCTTCTCCCCCACCCATTGCGGGCATAATCATATCCATAATGACCAGATCGATGTCTTGATTTTTTTGCCTGTAAACCTCGATGGCCTCCAAACCGCTGTGGGCAATCAAAACCGTGTACCCCAGCTCAGTCAATAGCTCCTGGGCAACGCTGATAATCATTTCCTCATCGTCGATTAACAAAATCGTGCCCGCACCTCTCCTGACGGACACAACGGCTTCTTTTTCCTCAGGCACTTCGGCTTCGGAGGCCGGCAAATAGACCGTAAAGGTGGTTCCCTGATTTTTCTCGCTGTAAACATTAATATAGCCGCCGTGATTTTTGATGATGCCATAAACCGAGGCCAATCCCAAACCGGTTCCGCGGCCCATTTCTTTGGTAGTAAAAAATGGTTCAAAGATGCGCTTCTGGTATTCCTTGTCGATACCTACGCCGGTATCGGCAACCGAGATCTTCACATAATTTCCGGGTTCGACTTTGTATGGTTTGACATAGGTATGATCCAAAACGACATTTTCAGTTTCAAGATAGAGTTCACCGCCTTCGGGCATCGCCTGCCAGGCATTTACGTATAAATTTAATAGCGCCTGATCGATCGGTCC
>JASFPE010000457.1:0-4619 GCA_050116155.1 Desulfobacterales bacterium | reverse complement strand
CGAGCTGAACTCCGGCCGGTTACGACCATTGCCCGTCGTCCCAAGGCCGGGGCGTGAGTTCCGATTTCCCTTGCTTTCCCTGCCCCGAATATAATTTGGGTAGCCGTCGAAAATTCGAATTGCATGGCTCGCTGACCTTTTTTAATCCCAGCCGCTCTCGCCTGGAAAAATGTTTTGGTATTTGATGGCTCGGCGCGGCTCGGCCATCATATCTTCAACTGAGTCGCGCCATTTTTGATAATGCTGTGTTTCCTTATGGCGGGCTGGATCATCAGCCGTCCGATAGACTTCTACCAAAACAAATCGACTTGGATCATCCTGTTGTTGAATGACATCAAATCGCGCGATTCCGGGTTCTTGCAGGCTATTACGAGCGTTTTCCATCGAGGCGGATTTAAATTCCTCCACCTTATCCGACTTTACGTGAACAAAAACATGTACGATAAACATTGTTACCCCCTCCTTTCAGCTAATACGAATGGGATTGACTACTCTTTATCAGGTTGAATAAAATATTTCAAATGAGGCCCTCCCGCAGGAACGGTGTATGGAGATCGAAAAGGGCATTGAGTTCAAAGCTGGAAGCTGAAAGAATAAATACGTTGAAAATATGTCAGATATGACATATTTTCAACTATATGAGTCCACAAGATAAACCGCTGGTATGGATATGGATAAGAGAAAAAAGAAAGATTTAGAATCTAAAGGATATAAAGTCGGATCAGTAGAAGAGTTTCTTGGACTGAGCACTGAAGAATCGGAATACATCGAGCTAAAACTGGCACTCAGCGATGCTCTGGCAAAACGCCGCAAAAATAGCAATTTGACACAGGCACAGTTAGCCAAGATGTTGAAATCCAGTCAGTCAAGGGTCGCCAAAATGGAAAAGGGAGATCCGACTGTATCGGTGGATCTTCTTGTAAAATCGCTGCTGGCGATGGGCGCTGACAAAAAGAGTATCGCCAAAGCTATTGCTTGATCATTTATAACAGAGCCTGAAATAATATGCGATTGATACCGTATCAAACTGTTTTTTCTCTGGCTTTTACTCCCATGAAATCACCTCCTCAATAATTATATTAATACATCTGAATTTTTCAGTTATCTTGAATGAATAAGTTCAATTTATTACGACATAAATAGTTGACATTAAAATTACATTATTTTATTAGCTGTGCATCCAATTTGGACTCAGCCCATTGTAATTGATATTTTAATGGTAGAAAAGTCTCCTCAGGTATCGCAAATTGAAAAGTTAGGATCTATGCTTCCAACCAAAAAACTTCATTGGACCAACAATAAAATAGAAACCGAAATAAAAAATCTTGAAGCCGAACTACTCAAAGCAACACGTGAATTATTGGATTTAGAAAATCGGTACCGCGCCGACAAAATGGAGTTGCTGGCAAAAATAGAGGCTCATGAAGAAAGGCTCCAGTGGTTTAAATCAAAGATTGCCAGATAGATTATCATCTTAATTAGTGTCCACAAGATTCTTAACCTAATATGCCCTTTTCAGTCGATCGTGCCTATGCGAGGATACAGCCAAGATAGCATAAAAACCTGTTTAAACTCACATAAACTCATATTAAATTCAGCAACTTATTGTTATCATTGACTATCTGGCAGTTTCGGGCTTCGGCACCATTTGCAAAGAATTAGCCGTAATCCGAATGGATTGCGGCTTTTTTCTTCTGCTCAAATTAGAAGCGGCATCTAATATAGCAAAATGCACCTTTCTTTCCTACTTAATACGAAAAATAGCTGGTGAAATATTAAGCTTGACCTTGTCTACTTTTTTGGGGAATATCCAAGACTTGTCCAACCCTTTTACAGCATAATACATCAAGATATCCGAATAGCCACTTACCAATCTTAAAGGAAGGATCCATGCGAACTAAAGAAAAATTGAAACGGGCGATTTGTGAAGCTGTCGATCGGCGGCGCGGGGAAATTGAAAAAATCGGAGATCAAATCCTGGAAAACCCGGAGCTGGGATTTAAGGAATTTAAGACTGCCAAGCTTGTGGCCGACACCATGACATCTTCCGATATTCCCCACGAGACCGGACTTGCCATAACGGGTGTAAAAGGTGTCATCAGAGGGAAAAAACCGGGACCGACCGTTGCGCTGATGGGGGAATTGGATTCATTACTGGTTTCAGACCATCCCCACGCAGATTCAGAAACCGGAGCAGCCCACGCCTGTGGCCACAATGCTCAGATAGCCGGATTAATGGGGGCTATGATTGGGATAGTGGATACCGGCGCAATGGATGACCTTTGCGGTAACATCGTTATTTTTGCAGTCCCTGCCGAAGAATACGTGGAAGTCGAATATCGCCTGGATTTAATGAGAGAAGGAAAATTGCATTTTTTAGGCGGTAAACCGGAGTTGATCCAAAAGGGACATTTTGATGATGTCGACCTGGCGGCAATGATTCACACCCACTGCTCCCCGGAGCTGAAAAAAGCATCGGTAGTGGAATCATGCAACGGCTGTATTGTAAAACTGATCCGCTATAAGGGCCTGGCAGCCCATGCAGGCAGCTCGCCCCACAAAGGCATAAACGCATTGAATGCCGCCCACATTGCACTGGCATCCATCCATGCCCAGCGGGAAACGTTTAAAGATGAAGATGCGATCCGCGTTCACCCCATCATCACCAGGGGTGGGGATCTGGTCAACGTGGTTCCGGCCGATGTTCGGTTGGAGACCTTCGTGCGGGGCAAGATAAATGACGCGATCATGGATGCCAATATAAAGGTGGACCGCGCCCTCAGGGCGGGCGCAATGGCCATCGGCGCCAGGGTAGAAATCAACACCCTGCCCGGATATATGCCGTTGCAGGATGATCGCGACATGCAAAAACTCTTCATGCAGAATGCACAGATGCTGGTCGGGGCCGAAGAATGCACCGAGGCCGGCCATCGCACCGGCTCCACGGACATGGGCGATATCAGCCACATCATGCCAGCGGTACACCCTTCCATGTCCGGTGCATCCGGCACTTCCCACGGAAATGATTTTTTGATCTCGGACAAGGAAATGGCATATTTGGCACCCGCAAAAGCGCTTGCATTATTGGCGGTGGATTTGCTCTACGGCAATGCCGAAAAGGCCAAAGAAATTCAAGCCCAACATCAACCCATCATGAGCAAAGAAGAATACCTGACGTATCAAAACCGGATCTTTCAAAAGGAAATTTTTGATGGTGACACCGGAGCCAGTTCAAAATCAAACATATATGGAAAATGAAAAGGGGGTCGGGCCGCAGTAAGTAATTGATAATCCAGGAAAAGAGCTAAGAATAAGGTCGATTTTTTGGGCTTAAAGCCGCCATTTTAGGGGCAAAAAGAGCGTTATAAGGAATATCGGATTTATATGCAGTCAGAATTAAAAGTTAGCCGCAGTACATTGAGATTGCGGCTTTTCAATTTCCTAAACCGTCAGTTTTGACCCCGATAATGGCCATATAAGGGTAAAAAATTACCCTAATTTGACCCTATATATTGAAATTTCAATAAGTTACTGCGGCCCGGCTCCAAGCATCACAAGCATCTATAAAATCAAATTATGGTTCTTTCAAAAGATCAGGGCATTGCTCTTTTACTTGCTTTTCAAGTCCTGAATCTAAAATAGATTTATCTAGAGTCTCTGCACTACATAGTTGGCCAACAGTTAAGTTTCTGGCTCCTTTCAGGTCGGCATCGCTCAGGTTGGCCTTGCTCAGGTCGGCACCGCGCAGCTCGGCTTTACGCAGTCGGGATCTGCTCAGGTTGGCTTTGCTCAGGTTGGCTCTGTTTAGGCGGGATAAGCTCAGGTTGGCGTCACTCAGGTTGGCCTTGCTCAGATCGGCTCTGCTCAGGGAAGCTTTGGTCAGATCAGCAAATGCTAGATTTGCACCCGTCAGTCTCGCGTGCCGCAATTTCTTCTCAGCAAGCTGCGCACGCTCCAAATTCAGACTGCGTGTCAGGTTTGCAGTTAATATTTTAGAAAGAAAGGCCATGCCTGCCAATCCGACAATACCAATAATAATAAAAAGAACAGTAATAAACCGAAGGCGTCTCAAACGATGTTTCAAGCTTGGCTTCAAATACAGTAATAACATTCCAGCTGTAACAACCATCGTTGCAAAATACATCAGGGTTCGCCATTCAATAACCGCAGACTTCCAGCTAAATGCTACCATCATGATCGGCGGAATGGCATAAAAAATGAGAAAACTTAATATCCGGGCCAGTCTCTTCTGGAAATTAAATAGAAATGGTAGCTTGTCGTATTCGTCAAGTCCAATTATCCGATTTAACTCGGCCAGAAATATATGAAGATAGGCGGTAATGGCAATTAGGCCTAAAGGTCCGACTATCAGGAAAGCTTTGAGATTTACAGCCACGTTTATCACAGGGATTTGTACACCACTGCTTGTAAGCACAAACGGCACGTCCGGCTGGGCAATAATAACACCGCATGAGGCGCTGTAGGCAAGCAACGCAAACATTGTGCGTCGGACCGTGATTGATAGTTCCTTGTGTCTATCGCGCAGTTTGTTCAAAGAATTGTCTGATTGTTCAGTTTCAGCCGGTTGAACTTGATTTCCGTTAATCATTCGCAATCGT
>JASFPE010000456.1:0-4621 GCA_050116155.1 Desulfobacterales bacterium | reverse complement strand
TGCTGATTGTCTTCGTGCTGATGGGTCTTATCATCGGGTGGTTTACGCCGACCGAGGCTGGAGCGGTCGGCGCCTTTGGGGCGATTATCATATGCACGCTGAGACGCAGGCTTTCATGGAACGGTTTTAAAACTGCCATCGTAGAGACGCTAAAGACAACGGGCATGATTTACGGAATATTAATCGGTGCCCTCATCTTCAACTTCTTTGTAGCCGTCTCCACTATCCCATACGTGCTTTCAGAATTCATCGGCAATATGCCCTTGCCCCCCATGGCGATTCTTGTCATGGTTCTGGTGCTATATTTCTTTTTAGGTTGTTTTCTGGATGTGGCTGCAATGACGGTGCTCACGATACCTATCTTTTTCCCGTTGGTGATCAGCCTGGGATTCAACCCGATATGGTTCGGCATCATTTTCGTGAGGATGGCGGAAATTGCGATGATTACGCCGCCTATCGGAATGAACACCTTTGTCATTGCCGGGGTTGTCAGGGAAATGGATATTGAAATGGAGACGGTATTCAGAGGCATTGTCCCATTCGTTGCGGCTGATTTCCTTCATGTAGCTTTGCTTATTCTTCTTCCACCGCTGTCTTTATATCTGGTGGAACTGATGATGTAACCGGGGATACTTATAGAAGGGCTAGAATCTGCCGGATGTCCTTAATCTCTTCAAGCGCAAGGATGCATTTCGCTGCCTCTTTTAATTTCTTTTCCGGGATTTTTGTCCTGGCCTTATCCGCGCAAGACATAAACTTCGCCACCAGGCCCTTTTGGGAGATGGGGTTATCCGGATGTCCATAAGCCTGATCGATCCCTTTGGCGTAAGTCTGATTGTCCTTTGTTGTGACCTCCAGAAATCCCCGTGTTGCGTCTCTCAGGCCTAAACCGGGGTCCAGCTCGTATCTTATTTTCTGCGCCAGCTGCAGGACATTTTCATCCTTTAGCCGTTCAGGCGTGAAATGCTCCAATCCCACTTCTTTATGATAGAGTGCTGTGGCCACCGTGAAAGGGATGCTGAATTTGGCATCGATAACCGTCTGAGGGGCTTTTTTTACATTCTCCGGTTCACAGAGCATTTGGTTAAAGGAACTGACGATCACCCGCACATCTGCAATATCATCCGGGGCCAGGGCATTTTCTTTGAGGATATGCAGGGCTGCCTCGATGTAGGTATGGGTTCCCCGGCAGGCCGGCCAGGGTTTAAAACTGATATGAGCCCCTTCAAATGTTGCTCCCAGGTTTTCAATTAATCGCAACCCATCATAATTGCCATTTGAATACAGGCTGAAGAGCCCCGCCTTTCCCTCGAAGGGATGATCGAATCCTTTCACACCCTTTTGGGCCAGCCGCGCGGCCAAAACGCCGGCCTTGGCTGCGAAAGCGTCTCGAACCGATCGAATATCGGAATGGGGACTATACCTTAATTCGGCACTGCACGTCGACTGACAGAGGGTTAAAGAAAATGCGTCGAGAATTCCTTTTTCATCGAGATTCAATAATTTCCCCGCAGCCGTGGCCGCTCCGAATGATCCCAGAATCGGCGGTATATACCAGCCGTATTCGCCTGGATTCTCATTGAAGGCCAGGCCCAGGCGGCAGACGATATCGCATCCGACCGCCAGGGAGGCGATGAAGTCCTTGCCGTTAACATTGCCGATGGATTCAGCCATTGCCAGGGCAGCGGGCACGGTTGCGGCATTGGGATGAACAAGTGCAAGATCATGGGCGTCCTCGAAATCAAGGGCATGCGCCATGGCGCCGTTGGCAAAGGCCGCCATATGCGCCGGGACCCGGTCTCCAAAACCCAGTATGGTGCTCTCCTTTTTGCCGCCGCTTTCCATGGCGATGTCCACAAAGGCTTCGCATTCCGCGCATAAGCCGCCGGCAGCAAGCGTGACCCCCAGGGCGTCAAGCAAACTCATTTTGGTCATCTCTACGGCTCTGTCGGGAAGATCCTCATAAACGGTGTTTGCAACATATTCAGCCAGAATCGCCGACTCGTTCATAGGCCTATGATTTATCCTTTATCTGTTAAGACTCTGATCTCATCTCCTTCACGTATAAACTCGGTATCCAATCTTTGATCCTTGCAGAGCCATTTCATATAATTTAGAACTTCTTCGCTGCGCGGGTCGGATTGCGACAAAGGCGTCGGCTGGCCGCTTTTAGAGATCCATAAGGGCAAAAAGGATACGCTGCGGAGTTTTCTATCGTTTATATGGCACTTCACCAGTATCGATTTTCTGGAATCTGCCGGAAACGCATACGTCGGATATTCAGAATCGACTTGCCAGGAATAGTGGCCGATCTGGCAGTAATTGTGATGATCGATTTCCACGTTCGTGATGATGGGTCTCTGCATGGCGGCCGCCATTGCATCTGCCATAGGTCCGGCTATGGGGAGATCCATGCAGAAGTTGCAGAGGCTGAAAAAAATCACCTTTCCCTTGTAGACTTCGATGCCTTTGAGAATATGGGCATGGGTCCCGATGATGATGTCGGCGCCGGCATCGATGGCGGCATGACCGACCTGGTACTGATACCCGGCAATAACCGCAGGCACGAAGTGAACCCCCCAGTGCATGCTGACCACCAGAACGTCGACCGCCGGCCTCAGGTTTTGAATATCCTTTACCATGGCATCCAGATCATCCGGGAACGCTTTTGTAATAATCCGCGGCGGTGTACCCGGCTGCCAATCAGCCTGCTCATATGCGGTTGAAGCCCGGACAGGCGCCGCCCCGGATTTATTCTCTCTTGCCTCGAATCCTTTGGGAACAACCGAGCAGTAGGCCAAAAAACCCACTCTGGTATTCTTGCGTTCTAAAGTCACGGGCCGTCGGGCTTCGAATATGTCTCGACCTGCGCCAATGACTTCGATTTTGTTTTCTTTCATTGTATCGAGGGTGTCGATCAAAGCTTCTTCACTGTAATCCAGGGTATGATTGGAAGCAAATGACATGATGTCAAAACCCGCATCTGCCAGAGCGTTGCCGACTCGGGGGTGTGCGATCGAACCGAGGCCCATATGCAGCTGCTGTGTGCCCCTCAAAGAAAGATTGCTCTCCAGTTGGCCAAATGTGATGTCTGCGCTTTGCAGGATTGAACGCGTCGCATCGAAGACCTCGTCTGCGTGGGCACGCTTTGGGCCTACATCACCCACCGCAACCAATGTAACCGTGTTTTCATCGGTCATTTCCCTTTTGCCTCACTTTATTTTCTTCGAATTAAATCGATCTGTAATCTGTCCTTTTGATAATCTCATCCTGAACGGGCCTGCCCAAATTTACAAAATAGGCGCTGTAACCGGCGACCCGCACGATGAGATCGCGATGCTTTTCGGGCTGTTTCTGGCTGTCCAACAGGGTATCTTTATCGACAACGTTGAACTGAACGTGTTTGCCTCCCTGGCTAAAATACGTGCGAATGAGAATGGAAAGTTTACGGAGATCTTCCCGGGTCTTGAAAGTGGAGGGATCAAATTTCATATTCAGCAGGGTTGCCTGAAAGGGATTCTGATTGACTGTCATGGCGCTTCGCAACACGGCCGTAGGCCCCTGCGTGTCTTTTCCCTGGGCCGGGGACAGGGAGCCGTCGGCAAGCGTTTCGCCGGCGAACCTGCCGTCCGGGGTCGCACCCGTCATGGCCCCGCCGGGCGCATGGGCGGTAATTGAGATGCCGGTAGGCTTGGTTGTGCCTCCCCACGAGGTGGGAAATGTTGCTGCCGTATCGGCCCAGAATTGAAACAACTCGGCCGCAATCTCATCCACATAGATATCCCCGTTCCCGTACTTGGGTGCCTCCAGGCACATCTTGCGTATGCGGGCATTGGATTCTCCTTCCCAGTTCGCATCCAGGGCCGCTTTCAGCTCCTGCAACGAAATCTTTTTCTCATCGAAAACGAGCTTTTTAACAGCGGCCATCGAATCGGCCACATTGATCATTCCCACCAGGTTGAGCACCGAACCGTTTTCAAAGGGCATCACCCGATCGAGGGCATCCCGGCCCACCTTGATGGCATCATCCATCAGGGCCGAGTGCACCGCATCCGGAAACAGTCGTGCATGGGCCTGGAGCAGGATATTATGCTCTTCCGCCGCAAGGCCCATGAAGTGCTTTAACTGTTTTTTGAAAGCCGACATGAATGCTTCAAAGGAATTGAATTCTTCGAATCTCCCGGTTTGGGGGCCCAGCTGCATATCGAGATACGGATCAAAGCCGTTATTTATGAAAATTTCTAATACGCGCGGGACGATGAACATGCCGATGGCGGATGTCCTTGATTTTCCGGCAATGTTGACATCCAGGCAACCTGAAAGCGCGTAATCCCGCGCGTCTTTCAGCTGGACGCCGTTGCTCGTCAGGTACTCGATGTAAGACTTATCCCCGATAAAAGCGGGTAACCCCAAGCCCAGTTTAACGACTTCGAGCGCTTTTTGCATGAGATCTTCGGGCGTCTTTTCGTGAACCCGCACGGTAATGGTATGGTGTGGCGTACGGCATTCACGGGCGGCTTCCAGAATCAAATAGGACAATGGGTTGGTGGCGTCTTCTCCTTCCGGGGTAACCCCGCCGATCACCCAGTTGTTCCAGCGGGCCATGCCGGCCCATTTTTCC
>JASFPE010000455.1:0-4646 GCA_050116155.1 Desulfobacterales bacterium | reverse complement strand
TGAACAGTTCGGCATCAACCCCAAAGAAGTGAAGATCCTCAACATGCAACCCCCTGCTATTGCGGCTGCCTGGGAACGCGGCGACATCGATGCCGCTTTCGTATGGGACCCAGCCCTGGGCAGGATTAAGAAGAACGGTAAAGTGCTGATTACTTCAGGACAACTGAGTATCTGGGGCAAGGCTACCTTCGACGGCTGCGTCGCCAATAAGAAATGGGCCGCGGCCAATCCTGAATTTATGGTAGAGTTCATCAAGACCGTCGCCGCTGCCGACGAAGCCTACCGAAGTGATCCGAAAGCCTGGTCACCGGATTCGCCCATGGTCAATAATATCGTTAAACTGATCGGCGGTAATCCGAATGATGTACCCGGCGTGCTCGCACTTTATGATTTTCCTACGATGGAGGAACAGGCTTCTGATCGCTGGCTGGGAGGCGGAAAGAACGGCGGTGCGGCACGCGCATTGTTTTACACCTCCGAGTTCCTTTTGAAAGAAAAGAAGATCGAAAAATTGCTGCCGGACTACTCAGCAGTTGTCAACCCGAAATGGGTTAATATGGCTTTGGGAAAATAAAAAATCTAGCTGCTTATCTGATCCCCGGCATCAACCACCGGGGATCTTTTTTTTAAATGCTTATCATACAACAAATCAGGTGGAATTAAATGAGCGTTCTCGAACTCAAGAGCGTAAGTGTGATTTATCCTCCTGCCACCAAGGCAGGAGAAGATGTCCATGCTTTGGAAAATATCACACTTAACATCACAGGCAATGACTTCGTGGTCGCACTCGGTGCCTCGGGGTGCGGCAAAACAACGCTTCTCAACGTGATGGCGGGGTTTATTCAGCCGAGCGGTGGTGAAGTGTTGCTTGATTCGAAACCGATAAAGAGACCGGGCGCTGATCGCGGCGTTGTTTTTCAGCAACATGCATTGCTACCATGGCTGAATGTCATGGATAATACCTCGTTTGGTCTGATGCTGCAGAAAAAACAGTCAGATGAGCGCAAAGAGGTGGCCGCAAAATATCTTGGCTTGGTCGGCCTTGAGGAGTTTCTCAATCATTTTCCCTATCAATTGTCCGGTGGAATGCGGCAGCGGGTGGGGCTGGCGAGGGCATTGACCAGCGATCCGGCCATCCTTTTAATGGATGAACCCCTCGGAGCGCTGGATGCACTGACCCGTGAAATCATGCAGGAATTGGTTTTGGATATCTGGCGTGAAACCAAAAAGATGGTGTTTTTTATTACCCACAGCGTCGATGAGGCCATTTTTATGGCTACCCGGTTGGTTGTAATGTCACCGCGTCCCGGAAGAATCATTAAATCATACAATCTCGATTTTAACCAAAGATTTTTCAAAACCCGCGATGCGCGGCGAGTCAAATCGCTCCCGGAATTCATCGAGGTACGCCAAGAAGTATTGGATATTATCCATGGCGATGAAATACGAATAGATCAGGGTTGAGGTAACTTCTATGTCAGTAACAAATAGTATTAAAGAAGTGTCAATAAAAAATATATCAAAAATTTTTGGCCGCGGTGCGGTTAAACCCGGTGAATCATACGGTGCGCCCGGTGTCGGTAGCAGCACAGCGATTAGTGTATTTACATCCATCACACTTATTTTTCTGTGGTGGTTTATCACTAACATGGGCTGGATTCAGCCGCTGTTTTTGCCGACCCCTGAAGCTGTTCTCAAGAAATTCGTAGATGTCTGGAGCGAGGATTTTGCCGGCTCAACTCTGTGGGGACATACCAAAGCAAGTCTGTTTCGGGTATTCGGGGCATTTTTCCTGGCCTGTGTGACGGCCATACCTGTCGGCATCGCTATGGGTGTAAACCGGGTCTTTCGGGGTATCTTCGACCCGCCGATCGAATTCTATCGGCCGATCCCCCCTTTGGGTTACCTACCGCTGACTATTATCTGGCTGGGAATCGACGATGTACAGAAGATTACGTTGATTTATCTTGCGGTTTTTGCACCGATGGCGTTGAGCGCCCGCGCCGGAGTGCGCTCGGTTACGATCGAACAAATCCAGATGGCCTATTCCTTAGGGGCCACCCGCGGTCAGGTGATCTGGCATGTGATAGTCAAAGGTGCCATGCCCGAAATCATTACCGGAATGCGTATTGGCATCGGTTTCGGTTGGACGACACTGGTCGCCGCCGAAATGGTAGCTGCCGAAGCCGGTATTGGTCACATGGTTCTCAGCGCCGCCGAATTTCTCGTCACCGATGTGGTGATCATGGGTATTTTTGTAATCGGTGCCATTGCCTATATGTTCGATTTACTGATGCGTGCCATTGAGAAAAAAGTGGTGCCATGGAAAGGTAAGATGTAAGGAGAACTTTAAAATGCAGAAAACAAGAAAAATTGCCGTCATTTTGACACTGGCAGTGACTTTTCTCTTTGTTCTGGTTGTGCCGGTCCAGGCAGAAGAGGCTAAACAGAACCTAGAAAATCTAAACAGGGGTGCAAACATCGCTATTTGGGGAATCACTCAGGCCGGGACAGCGAAATCAATAGCGCAGGTCGACCATGCTCCCAACCCGAGATTTACCATTTATGACCCTGGCACCCCTGAAGAGGCAGCGGATGATCTGGTGTTGGATAAAGAGACGGGTCTCATCTGGGCTAGGAATGCCAATTTAGCAAATGGGACCAAACCCTGGCAACGGGCCATATTTTACAGTCGAAATATTTCACTGGGTAACCGCATGGGTTGGCGACTCCCCACTGTGGAAGAGCTATCAAGCCTTGTAGATCCATCTCAGTCCGATCCCAAACTTCCCAACGGGCATCCATTTATCAATGTACAATCCGATCTCTATTGGACCGCCACTGCTTATGAGTCCCTTAGCGACTACGCTTGGGGGGTGAATATGCCTAATGCTTATGTGCAACACTACCCTAAGAAAAATTATTATTTTGTTTGGCCGGTGCGTGGTGGCAAATGATGTGTGCCACCTCTAACTGGTGGTTGAACGAAAACTCTCCGCATGATTTCCGGCTTTCGCCCTTTACTATCATGTCTACGTAAATGCTCGATTTTCTTAGGTTGAAAGGGAGAATTTTATGATTATCTACCTCAAGAAAGCAATTAAAACCCCCGAATCCGATGAAGCCGAGACCAGAGAAATCGTCGAAAACATCCTCAACGCCGTCCGTGAAAACGGTGATGACGAAATTTTGCGGCATTATTCGGCCAAGTTTAAAGACTGGAATCAAAAGCTCATACTGTCGCCTGAAGAAATAGAACAAAGAGCCCAGAGTGTATCGGCGGCAGTTAAAGATGATCTGGAGTTTGCCTATGAGCAGGTATATGGTTTTGCCGTGAAACAACGCGACAGCATGCAGGAATTTGAGACCGAAATTACCCCCGGGGTGATCCTTGGCCAACGTCTGATTCCGTGCAATTGTGCTGGATGCTATATCCCCGGCGGTCTGTTTGCCCATGCGGCTTCGGCGATTATGAGCATCGCCACCGCCAAAGCAGCCGGCGTTCCTTTTGTTGTGGCCTGCTCCCCATCGCATGATGGTGAAACCATTAATCCCGCCATTATGGCTGCCGTATCGATTTGTAAACCTGACGTATTTCTAATGATGGGCGGAGCCCATGCGATCGCGGCTATGGCCTATGGCAGCTTTACCGGAAAGCCGGCGGATGTGATTGTCGGTCCCGGAAATCGATTTGTGGCTGAAGCCAAACGACAGCTCTTCGGCAAAATCGGCATTGATGTATTTGCCGGCCCAACGGAATCATTGGTCATTGCCGACAAGACCGCCGATCCGTATGTTGTGGCCATCGATCTGATGAGCCAGGCGGAACACGGTTACGACTCGCCGGTGTGGCTGGTGACCGACTCAGAGGAGCTGGCTGAGAAAGTAATGAAGCAAATGCCGGTAGTGATTGCTGATCTACCGGAATCTGAAGTTGCCACAGCTTCCTGGCGGGACTATGGCGAGGTGGTGTTATGCTCAACAAGAGAAGAAATGCTGGCGGTTAGCAATGACTACGCAGCCGAGCATGTGCAGGTCATTGCCGAAGACCTTGACTGGTGGTTGGACAACCTGACCAACTACGGTTCCTTGTTTTTAGGAGAAGAATGCACCGTTCCCTATGGTGATAAAACAACGGGCACCAACCACATTTTGCCGACCAACAAGGCAGCACGCTATTCGGGAGGCCTTAGCGTCGGAAAATTCATCAAGGTGGTCACCTATCAAAAAATGACCCGGGAGGCGAGCAGGAAAATAGGTGAAGTGGCATCACGGATTTCCCGCCTGGAGGGCATGGAAGGACATGCCCGGGCCGCCGACATCCGCCTGCGAAAGTATTTTCCCGAGGAAACATTCGATTTTAAGGTTTACAATCCAAAAGGCAAAGCCTAACGCGAAGGTTGAGCACAACCGATCACCCGCCCCTAACCCCTTTCGTCAAGGAAGGGGAATAAAAGGAAAAACGGCAGTGAATCACAGAGAGCGAGTATTGGTGGCATTAAACCATGAGGAGCCGGATCGTGTGCCTGTTGATTTGGGTGGGCGGCAGACCACGTTTATGGTTGAAACCTATAATCGGATGAAAAATCATCTTGGATTAAACGATCTGCCGACGGAAGTTATGTCCCGCAAATGGCAGACTGCTT
>JASFPE010000454.1:0-4650 GCA_050116155.1 Desulfobacterales bacterium | reverse complement strand
GCGGGAATTTGGCATTGAAAATGACCGGCCCAATGAGCTGGGCAGCGGTATATCCCTGGGCCATCCAATTGGCGCCACCGGCGCTCGCCAAATGGTGTCCGGTATGTACCACATGCAACGTAAAGGGTATGCGACCGGATTAATTACCATGTGTATTGGCGGTGGTATGGGAATGGCAATGATCGTAGAACGCTAACGCTAGGTTCCGGGTTCAGAGGTTAAACAGCGAACCGCAGAATAATTAACTGCAGAATATCGAAGGGTAGTTTCGCTTTGCCCGGTCTTTTCAATAAAATAGACAGAATACATTCCTTTGACTTTCGACCTCCGGTATTCGATATTTGCCTTTAAACAGATACTTCCAACTTTGAACCCTGAACCTTTGAACCCAGAACCTTTTTTTATATTTTTTCCTTTACTTTTTTTGTAGTAATTGCTAATAGTTATTAAAATTTTGGAGCCTTGTAATCCATACCAATAATTGCCTTATTACGGACATAATCACTACCTGTTCTCTGGATATATTTGGGGGGTTGTCAATCTTAACTTTGATGATTTGCAGCCCAGCAGTGCGAAGCGGTGATTAGACAATAATATGATGATCTAGCAGAGATTGATAGAGGAGGTTAACACCTATGGACATCAGCCGGAAGTTGGGTATATTGGTTTTTTTAGGCGTACCGGCCATCATTGGAGGCGGCATTGTCTATGCTATTTTTCACAGCTATATCCCTGTATTTATTTATGAAGTTGTGCTGCTATTTGTGGCCGGGGCATTTGTCAGCAAATAAGAAACCTGTTTTACCCCCTTTGCCAATCGATTTTATGCATTTTGCCACGACCAACTCCTGTTGCTGACAGGGATGTTGCGTCGTGGCATTTTTTTATGGAGGCAACGTGAGTGATAACAATTCCAGGAGACTGATCCTATGGTTTTTTCTGGGCGTCTTTACTATCTCCTGTTTGTTGTTGGGTTGGCTGCTCTGGCCGTTTTTTTCGGTAATTATCCTGTCTGCCGTTGTCACCGGTGTGTTTATTCCGGTCTATCGGTTTCTAAATAGTAAACTAAATCCCATTATTTCATCCCTGATCACGTGCGTTCTCATTTTTTTCGTGCTCTTTATACCGGCCACTTTTTTTGTGGGAATTCTCGCCAATGAGGCTTATGAACTTTATCGAACAGCCAGGGTGGCGGTTCAATCGATGGAGATAAAAAACCTGATTGAACAAAGTGAACTGATTGAGAAAGTCAATCAGATTCTGGATAATTTCGACATAGAGATTACCGGTGAACAAATAACCAAAATCGTATCAGAAGTGGGAAGGGCAGTGGGCCTTTTTCTGTATGAGCAGCTAAGCTCTATTACTGCCAATGTGCTCAAATTAATCGGCAACTTCTTCTTTATGCTTTTAATTATTTTTTACCTTTTAATCGACAGTCACCGCTTGGTTGCGTTTATCGAGGGCCTGTCCCCGTTACCGGATGACCAAGATCAAAAGTTGATTCGAAAATTCAAGGATATGTCGGGTGCCATACTTATTGGCAATGGATTAGGCGGGTTGATTCAGGGAGCTCTGGGTGGGCTTGTATTTTGGATATTCGGTTTAAATTCCCCATTTCTGTGGGGTGTTGTCATGTCGTTATTGGCTTTTCTTCCCATTGTCGGAATCGGTGCCGTATTTATTCCAGCCGCCATTTACTTATTTTTGCAGGGGCGTATTGCAGCCGGCATCTTTTTCCTTATTTTTTACATTACGCTGTCCGGCGGAATTGAGTATTTCTTTAAACCCAAATTGGTGGGTCAGCGCGTTCAAATGCATACGCTGCTAGTCTTTCTTTCCATTATTGGAGGCCTAAAGCTGTTCGGAATCTTAGGGATTATCTATGGGCCTCTGGTGGTTACCGCTTTTTTAACATTAGCTGATATTTATGAGTCCAGCTATCGACAATTAGTTGAAACCGCCAAAGAGTGAAAGCGCCTTTTTTGAATAAATAACGATTAACCAATAATTAATAACCATTACATTTTTGGAGCGAAAATGATTACAACCGAATCATTGCCGGAAGTCAGCATCGAAAAAGAGATGAAGAAATCGTATCTGGATTACGCCATGAGCGTAATCATCGGCAGAGCGCTACCGGATATCCGCGATGGACTCAAACCCGTCCATCGCCGTATACTTTATGCCATGCAGGAACTGAAAAACGACTGGAACAAAGCACACAAAAAGTCCGCCCGCATTGTTGGTGATGTCATTGGTAAGTATCATCCCCATGGTGATACGGCTGTTTACGATACGATTGTCCGAATGGCCCAGGATTTTTCCTTAAGATATCCCCTGATCGATGGGCAGGGCAACTTCGGATCCGTCGACGGTGATCCGCCTGCTGCCATGCGGTATACGGAAATCCGGATGATGCGTTTATCCCATCAAATGTTGGAAGATTTGGATAAGGAGACTGTCGATTTTATACCCAACTATGACGAATCGTTAAGCGAGCCTTTGGTTCTGCCTGCCAAAGTTCCGAACCTTCTGGTCAACGGCTCGGCCGGTATTGCCGTAGGAATGGCCACCAATATTCCCCCGCACAATCTTTCCGAAGTGATTGATGCCCTTATAGCAGTCATCGACAATCCTGACATCACCTTAGATGAACTTATCCAGCTCATACCGGGTCCGGATTTTCCCACCGGCGGTATTATATACGGCTCCAAAGGAATTCGCGAAGCTTACAACACCGGTAGGGGAATAATACGCATTCGCGCCCGGCTAATAGTTGAAAAGGATAAGCGCACCGGATATGAAACCATCGTTGTTACGGAATTACCGTATCAGGTAAACAAGGCCAAGTTGATTGAAAAGGTTGCGGAACTGATCAGAGACAAACAGATTACGGGTATTCGATTTGTCCGAGACGAATCCGATCGCGAAGGTATGCGTATCGCTCTGGGACTCAAGAAGGATCAAATCGCCGGCGTGGTCATCAACCAGCTGTACAAACACACCCGCATGCAGATCACCTTCGGGGTAATTTTACTTGCCGTTGTCAAAAACCGGCCGGAGTTGTTGGACCTCAAGGAAATTCTGAAACACTTTATTCTGCACCGCAAGGAAATTGTTATTCGTCGTACCCGCTATGATCTGAATAAAGCTGAAGCCCGGGCCCATATCCTCGAAGGACTGACAACCGCCCTGGATAATCTGGATGCGGTTGTCGGATTGATCCGAAAGTCCCGTTCACCGGCAGAGGCCAAAGAGAAGTTGATTGAACAATTCAGCTTAACGGCGATCCAGGCCCAGGCCATACTGGATATGCGCTTGCAAAGGCTCACCGGACTCGAACGCGAAAAAATAGTCGAAGAATATAAAAATATTTTGAAAGACATTGCCCGCTTCAGGGAAATTCTCGCTAACGAACGTCTGGTCTTAAATATTATCAAGGAAGAGCTGACGGCGTTGCAGGAGGACTTCGGCGATCATCGTTATACGGAGATTGTTGAAGAAACCAAAGAGATCTCCATCGAGGATATGATTGTTGAGGAAGACATGGTGGTGTCGATCTCCAAAAGCGGTTACATCAAGCGCAACCCCATAACCCTTTACCGAAATCAACGGCGCGGGGGCAAAGGCAAAACCGGCATGGGCACCAAAGAAGATGATTTTGTGGAGCACCTATTTGTGGCTTCGACCCATCACACGTTTATGTTCTTCACGAATATGGGCAAAGTGTATTGGTGCAAAGTATATGATATCCCCCAGGCGGGCCGGATGAGTCTCGGCAAAGCCATTGTCAACCTGCTGAATTTCAGCAAGGAAGAAAAACTGACCACTGTTGTGGCGGTTCCGGCCTTTGAACCCGGTTATCATGTTCTCATGGCCACACGGAATGGATTGATTAAAAAAACCGATCTGATGGCTTACAGTCGACCTAGAGTTGGCGGGATTATCGCCATTAATCTGTTGCCGGGCGATGAATTGATCGCCGCAAGAATTACCGATGGTACCATGAATGTTTTTTTGGGCTCTGAGAGTGGTAAAGCAATTCGCTTTCACGAATCGGATGTTCGACCGTCCGGCCGGGTGGCCACGGGTGTCCGGGGGATGCGCCTTGCCCAAGGGGATCGAATCGTCGGCATGGAGGTGTTAAGCCACGGTCAGACCCTTTTTGCGGTCACCGAAAATGGATACGGGAAAAGGACCTCCATTGATGAATACCCCGTTCAGAAACGCGGTGGCATGGGTGTAATTTCTATTAAGACCACCGAACGCAATGGTCAGGTCGTCGGGATTCTCCTATTGGAAGAAGATGATGATCTGATGCTGATGACCAATATTGGCAAAATCATCAGGATGCCCATCAAAGGTATTTCGATAATTAGCCGCAGAACCCAGGGGGTTAAACTGATGGGCATTGATGCGGAGGAGCGGGTTGTGGGGGCGGCCAGGCTCGCTGAAAAAGAATAAAAAGGAGTAACAATGAAATCGAAGTCTTCGACGCGAAACCCGCAACCCGCAACGCGTAACGCGACCAATAAGCCTCATAAAGGTGCAGGCCATCGGCAGCGGTTGCGGGATCGATTTCTGACTGCGGGTTTAGATGGGTTTCATGATTACGAGATCGTTGAGCTGCTGTTGACACTGGGAACC
>JASFPE010000453.1:0-4663 GCA_050116155.1 Desulfobacterales bacterium | reverse complement strand
TTGTTCCTGCATCGGCATGGTAAGATCTTCGCGAATCGGAAATCCTTTTACCGATCCCTTGTGTGCATCTTTTTCCAAGTCAAGCCACTGGGGAATACCCCTTCTTACCACTGCTTCCATTGAGTCTGCAAAGATGGGCACCTTACGGCTCTTTTCCCTCACCTCGACGCTGTCGCCGATATTTACAAGATAAGACGGAATGTTCACCTTTTTTCCGTTAACTCGGAAATGATTATGAAGTACCAATTGACGACCCTGTGCGCGAGAATTGACGAAGCCCAAACGATACACGACATTATCCAATCGACGTTCCAACAGCACGAGAAGATTGGTTCCGGTAATTCCTTTTTGGCGATCCGCTCTTTCAAAAAACAGACGGAACTGTTTTTCAGAAAGACCATACATACGTTTGACTTTCTGTTTCTCCCTCAATTGAATACCATAATCCGATATTTTCCGACCCCGCCGTTCTCCGTGTTCGCCGGGGGGATAAGAACGACGATCAAATGCGCACTTATCTGAATAACATCGGTCGCCTTTAAGATACAATTTCATGTTTTCACGCCGGCATTGCCGACAAACGGAATCTGTATATCTTGCCAAATGTTTGTTCCTCCCTTTTTTAGTTAAATAGTTAAATGGTTTACTAGTGAATTGGTTTTGATGATCATTGCCCTTTAACTATTTAACTAATCAACTAATTAACTAATTAACCAACTTACACTCGTCGACGTTTCGGCGGTCGACAGCCGTTATGTGGTATGGGGGTTACATCTTTGATCTTGACAACGTTAAATCCAACTGCTTGAAGTGATCGCAATGCGGATTCACGGCCGGGGCCAGGTCCCTTAACATAAACTTCGACGCTTTTCATTCCATGCTCCATGGCTTTCTTAGCGGCATCTTGAGCAGCCAGTTGAGCAGCAAACGGCGTACTTTTTCTTGACCCCTTGAAACCCTGAACACCGGCACTGGACCAGGCCACAACATTTCCGGCAGAATCAGTTATGGTAACAATGGTATTGTTAAACGTCGATTGAATATGTACGATGCCACTGGCAATGTTTTTCTTTACTCTCTTTTTCGTGCGGGTTTTTTTTGCCATAAACTACACCCCTCTTCGCGTAAACTCTAAATTCGAATACCCCGCCTTGGCGGCGAACAAATTCGAATGATTCACTATTTCTTTCTAGCTGCACCTTTCTTTTTAACCGCTGCACGTTTCGGCCCCTTGCGGGTACGCGCATTGGTGCTCGTCCGCTGTCCCCGAACTGGTAATGATCGTCGGTGTCGAAGCCCGCGATAGCACCCAAGATCCATCAAGCGTTTGATGTTCATGGACACTTCGGTGCGCAGTGTACCTTCAACTTTAAATTGGTTGTCAATCACCTTACGGATGTCGTTGATCTGTGACTCGGTTAAATCATCTGTTTTTGTGTCTATATCAATCGCCAACTGATTGAGAATCTTTCGAGATGATGATTTTCCAATACCATAAATATAGGTCAGACCAATTTCGACCCGTTTATTTTTAGGCAAATCTACGCCAGCAATTCTTGCCAAAGCTAATCCTCCTTTATCCTTGCCGTTGTTTGTGACGTTTATTTTCGCAGATAACCCGCACAACACCCTTGCGTCGAATTATTTTGCATTTGGGACAGATTTTCTTTACGGATGCCCGAACTTTCATTAAAAATACTCCTATTGTACGATGATGGATACTTGCCTCTTGTTTTTCGTTTCTTGTTGCTCGTTTTTCGTTGACGATTGTGGTTCAGCTCTGATCAGCTTCCAGAATCCAGCATCGAAATTCGAGTGTTATTTTGCGCGATAGGTAATACGACCTCGCGTAAGATCATAAGGGGAGAGCTCAACCGTAACTTTATCTCCGGGTAAGATTTTTATAAAATGCATGCGCATCTTTCCGGAAATATGTGCAAGTACCTGGTGTTTGTTTTCCAGTTCTACCTTGAACATGGCATTGGGCAATGTTTCAAGGACAATACCCTCCACCTTAATGGGTTCTTCTTTTGCCATTAGCAACTCCCACTTTGTGAGATCAAGTTAGCGATGCCATTTGTAATGATGGCAATCCTTACTTGATGAATTCGACTGTTTACGAATTCATCAAAAATGCGTTAAAATCGCCCCTTGACTTTAGCCCCACCTTTTTTCAAAAACCCTTCGTAATGTCTGCTCAACATATGCGATTCGATTTGAGCCACAGTATCAATTGCCACTCCCACTACAATAAGCAAGGCAGTACCGCCAAAATAAAAGGGAACGTTAAACTGGGTTATGAGAATGGATGGAAGCACACATACGGCCGACACATAAATAGCCCCACCCAGGGTGATACGGGTTAACACTTTATCAATATAATCCGCGGTGCGTTTGCCCGGGCGAATGCCGGGAATATATCCTCCATGTTTTTTCATATTTTCGGCGACATCCACCGGGTTGAACGTAACCGCCGTATAAAAATAGCAGAAAAAGAAAATAAAGCCGACAAATAGCAATTCATAGATTGCATTTCCGGGGCGCATGGCATCGGCGATGCTTTTCATCCATGGAATGTTAATGAAACTGGCAATCGTCGCCGGAAACATGATGATGGATGACGCAAAAATCGGCGGAATAACCCCGGAGGTATTGATCTTCAACGGCAAATGCGTACTCTGGCCTCCGTACATTCGCCGGCCGACAACGCGTTTGGCATATTGAACCGGAATGCGCCGTTGACCCTGTTCGACAAAAATAATAAACCCCACAACCAGAACCATCAAAGCGACCAGAATGATGATGGGGAAGATACCCATCTCTCCGGTTGAAAGAAGGCGAAATAAATTTACCGTCGCACTGGGCAACCGGCAGACAATCCCGGAAAAAATTATCAAAGAAATGCCGTTGCCGATACCCCGCTCGGTAATCTGCTCTCCCAACCACATAATAAAAGCGGTACCCGCTGTCAGGGTGATGACCGTCATTATTCGAAAGGCCCAACCCGGTATGATGACTACGGGAGCACCACCAGGAGAGCTCATGCTTTCCAGTCCGACGCTAATACCAAAACCCTGAATAAGACTCAAAATGACCGTCCCGTAACGCGTGTACTGGGTGATCTTTTTGCGTCCCTGTTCACCTTCTTTTTTGAGTTGCTCCAGATGTGGAACAACCACTGTTAACAGCTGCAATATAATGGATGCGCTGATATAGGGCATAATCCCCAAAGCAAAAACAGACAGTTTTTCAAATGCACCGCCTGAGAACATATTAAAAATACCGAATATGGTTCCCTCGGCTTTGGCAAAAAAGGACGCCAACGCTATGCTGTCGATACCGGGTACGGGAACATGCACGCCAACTCGATAAACAATGAGCAATGCCAAGGTAAATAAAATTCTCTTTTTCAGCTCAGGTATTTTAAATATATTCTGAAAGCCACTGCCGATCATTTTAAGACCTCAACAGTTCCGCCAGCTGTTTCAACCTTTTTCCTGGCGCTTTGGCTGATAAAGTTTACCTTAACTTCCAAAGGATAGTTGATCTCACCGTGGCCCAGCAATTTGATGCCATCGCGCTTGTTTTTAATCAAGCCTGCTTTAACCAGGGAGTCTTCATTTACCAAGCTGCCGCTATCAAATCGTGCTAAGTCACGAATATTGATCACGGCAATCTTTTTCCGGAATATATTTGTAAAACCGCGTTTGGGAAGGCGACGCTGAATGGGCATTTGCCCGCCCTCATATCCTGGTCTGACACCACCCCCGGAACGACTATTATACCCTTTGGTGCCTCGTCCGGCAGTTTTACCTTTCCCGGAACCTACACCACGTCCCAAACGCTTGGCTGACTTATGCGATCCGGATACCGGTGACAATTCATTTAGCTTCATTGATTTTCTCCTCGGCCTCTACGAGATGAGAAACAACCTTGATCATTCCCCGTGTTTCAGGTGTATCTTTGAGTTCAACGGTTTTATGCATCTTGGTCAGTCCCATGCCTCTCAATACCCGGCGATGTTTTTCCGGCCTTCCGATCATACTCTTCACAAGTGTTATTTTCAAGGTTTCAGCCATCAAGTATATCCTTCAGCACGTATTCTTCCTGGCTTCTAGCTCCTGGCTCCTGGTCACTGGCCATCAGTTTGATGCCCCAGGTAAGCTAGCAGGTAATACCAACGCCAGTATTTTTCAATTAATAAAAATGTTTAATTTGTCAGAAAAACTAGCTCCCTTAATTCTTTTTAAGTTACCTCGTTGCTTCTCACACCAGTTGCCAGCAGCAAGAAACCAGCAATCAGAAGCTACAAATCTTCAACCCCGATCCCGCGTCTGGAGGCGACCTGTTCTCGACTTTCAAGTTGTTGCAGACCGTTAATGGTTGCCTTGACCAGATTATGGGGATTATGTGAGCCCAGACATTTTGTAAGAATATTCTGCACACCCACCGCTTCAAGCACAGCACGGACTGCGCCACCGGCAATCACTCCGGTACCTTGGGAAGCAGGTTTTAGCAACACTCTACCCGCGCCAAATCTTCCAATGATTTCATAAGGTATAGTGCCTTGGACCAGCGGTACAGAGATCATGTCCTTTTTGGCTTTTTCAACCCCTTTGCGAATCGCCTCAGGTACCTCACCGGCCTTTCCCAGACCGAAGCC
>JASFPE010000452.1:0-4671 GCA_050116155.1 Desulfobacterales bacterium | reverse complement strand
GTTGGGCCCGGTCAGCCCGTTTTTGGAAACGCCGGAAGTCGTCCTTAACCCAACCTACGATAAGGACTTATTTCTCATGATCTTAAGCGATGAGCTCGAGTGTGATGATATCATTTACCAGATTTTTGATGCGCTGCCGAACATGTTCCAATTTTATGAATTAAAAAAAAGAATTGAAGAATTTGTGATCGACCAGGTACCCACCAGTGAGCGTCGGGAGACGATCGAAATGATTTTTTGGGTTGCCAGATCCAACTTTGTACAGAGTTTTCGACCGCAAAGCCGTCTGTCGGAACGGGTGATTTTTCCCACCGGCAGAAACGAAAGCAACGGCATTGAGGATGCGCGCTTCGTGCATTTTGTTGATGACAATGGCGATGAGCGTTATTATGCGACTTATACGGCTTATAATGGCCGCAATATTTTGCCCATGTTGCTGGAGACGCGGGATTTTCTGAAATTCAAGGTGTTGACCCTCAACGGGAAAGCCGCAAGAGATAAAGGCATGGCGCTTTTCCCGCGTAAAATCAATGGTAAATATGCCATGATTTCCCGCCAGGACGGTGAAAACCTGTTTCTGATGTATTCGGATCACATCCACTTCTGGGAAAAAATGCAAATGATTGAGACCCCGGAGCAACCCTGGGAATTTGTCCAAATTGGAAATTGCGGTTCGCCGCTGGAAACCGAAAAAGGCTGGTTATTGCTGACCCACGGTGTCGGTGCCATGCGCAAATATTGTATCGGTGCCCTATTGATGGATTTGGAAGACCCTTCCAAAATTATTGGGAAATTAAAAGAGCCATTGATTATGCCCAACGAATATGAACGCGAAGGGTATGTGCCGAATGTAGTTTATTCTTGCGGGGCGCTCATTCACAATGGCTCGGTCGTCATTCCTTATGCGGTGTCGGATACGACCTCAGGTATTGCAACTGTTGAATTAAAGGCACTGCTGGAAGGGCTCTTGCAGAACTGAGTTTCATCGTTTCGCTACGCATCCGAAATAATCCGATGCCGAAAATTTTCGGATAAAATCTAATCGTCGATCACATCATACGAAGCGATGGTGATAATTCGTGTGTCGTCGGCATTCGTTAAATCACTTCTGAAAATTTACTTTCTTTTTGGTTATTCTTTTTATTTTAATAATCTTTTTTGCTCCTTTGCTTCTAAGAACACCGGCGATCTTAACTTCTTGCCTCAAAAAAGAGCTCAGCTTGGCAGCTCCTTCATCATCCTCGATGAAGTACTCTTCCTCTTTATGGGTTGCAATTGCCATTCCGGTAATATTTCCTTTTGCATCCCAATTTACAGGAATAATTATGCCGCTAATGTTGATCATTGCGTTTCTCTCATATTTCGATAGTTCGATACTGATAATGAATTGATAAGATGCAACTGGTGTGCCAATGCCACAACTAATTGAAATAATATAGCTTTCTGATTTTGCTGGGCTGGGGTCAGAACTATGAATTCCGAATTTTTTCAAAAAGGAGGGCTTATCGTTCGAAGTAAGTCGCGAAATAAGGATATTACACTTGAATTTGAAGGAAGATTTAAACAGGAAATGATGATTCCGACATTCGTCGGCCTCGGAATCAAAAGTTCTGATTCGAATGCTAAGGTGATTTGAACTTCTCCTTCTTTAATCCATACTTGTTCATTAATTTGTTTAGCTGGCGGGTACTCATGCCTGCCTCTGCGGCAGAATCACTGATCCGTCCTTTGTTTCGGGTCAGGACTTCCTTCAGATAATTTCTCTCGATTTCTTCTATGCCGCACTGTCTTGCCTCCGACAACGTCATTGAATCACCGGCAGGAATGAAGACCCGGGTTGTTTCGGAGCCGAACAGGTCGTTTGGAAAGCTTTCCTGGGTTAAGATGGATGATGACTCCAGGATGTACGCTCTTTCCATTAGATTTTCCAATTCCCGGATATTGCCCGGCCAATCATATGCCTTGAAAGCATCAATTACATTGGGATGAATCCCATTAATTTCTTTTATTGAAAATTGGATCAGCTTTTTTAGAACTGTCTTACTTAAAGACGGGATATCCTCTTTTCTATCCCTCAGGGGAGGGATTTCAATGGGAAATACATTGAGTCGATAATAAAGGTCTTTTCTAAATTGGCTTTCATCACACATTTGCTTTAAATCGACATTGCTGGCTGCAATAACCCTGACATCTGCCTCCAGGGTTTCTTCACCTCCAACCCGCTGGAAAGTGCCATCCTGCAGAATCTGTAACAGTTTTATCTGGGCTGTGGACGTGATGGTGCCAATTTCATCCAAAAAAATAGTGCCCCCTTTGGCAATTTCAAATTTGCCCAGCTTCCTGCGCACGGCTCCGGTGAAGGCCCCTTTTTCGTGCCCGAAAAGTTCGCTTTCCAATAGCGTGTCCGGGATCGCACCGCAATGGACACTGATGAATTGAGCATTTCTGCGATTGCTGTGCTGATGAATGAGTTTTGCCATCAAGCTTTTGCCGGTCCCGGTCTCACCCAAAAGCAGCACGGTGCTTTTTGTTGGGGATACAGAGCGAATTTTACTGAATACCTCTTTCATTAGATCGCTTTTGGTTTGAATGAGCTCAAGGGAATCGACATGCCAGAATTTATCCCGCAAATAGTCCAGCTCTGATTCTATAATTACGCTTTCATTGATGGCCTCGGATACGTGCTTCACTTCTTCGGGATTGAGAGGATAAGTCAGGTAGTTTCTGGCTCCGGCTTTTACGGCCATTACCGCTTTTCGCAGATCCATCTGATCGGCCATAACAATGATTTCATTTGATGGATATTGATTCCAGAATTGTTGCAATGCCTGTTTGTAATTTTCGTGAGAATTATCTTCTAAAAGAATATCCAAATCGATAAATATGAGGTCATATAGATTCTTCTGAAGCAAATTTAGCGCAATATCTTTCGTTGATGCGTTCTCTATTCTATAACCCTTGCTCAAACAGGAGCTTATTGCGCCAAATGCATCTTTTCGCGCTGATGTCACCAGAACAGACCACATGAATTTCTCCATGTAACTATTTCGTTTTCAGGGAATTTTTGGAACGTCTAAAATCAAACGTTCTGTAAAAACCAATCAAAAAAACTATTAAATTAAAATTTTACTCCTTTTTTTTATTTTGGCAATCAAAAACGAGTGGTTCATGGCAAAAATATGAACCCGCGATTCTTGGGTTTGTGTTTCCGGAATTTTGATTTCCTGATTCATAATTCGCATAATTCCAAAGTGTTATACTCAAAAACATGGAGATCAAAGTTGAGTTGTTAAAAACAAATCAAAAAAATCGGAATTCATAATTCCTGAAAAATATTGATCTGAAAAAAAAATTAGATATTCCAAAGGGTTATAAATTTGGCATATGAGTTGCTTAATATAAAAGCATGCAAAATGGCAAGACATGAGAAATCGTCTCCTTTATTCTTGGACAAATAAATTATGGCAATGAGCTTAACAAACAAAATAAAAAATACTGAAAAAAGGAGACATGTGCGCCATAAATGTGAAGCTATCATTGAATGGTCATATTTTAACAAAGAAATTTATTTCGATGCGAAGCTACTCAATTTCAGCGAAAGCGGTGCTTATTTTGAGACAGCTCATGACCTTAAACCGGGGGACACGATTTTCTTTAAGATGAAAATGGTTTCCTCGAGTAAGATCAATTTTTTAGTTCATGAACGCCCAAGATCAGTGTCATTGGGTGAAGTCAAATGGCGCATCGATTTATCAGGAAGGGATCAATATCATTATGGAATTGGGGTGAGATTTCCTTTTCCAACCTGAGGTTATCGAAATAAATTCCAAACGGACCTTTATTGAGATCGAGCTTCAACTGATATCTTCACAACGGTGGCTAGCGTAAGGTGAGCCACTATTTTTTTTTCCATCAATTTGATGATTGACATTTAAGGCGTAATTTCGCTTCATACGCTTAAAGAATAACGAAAATATTCAAAATGAATAGAAAAGACCACCATCATCTCAATTTGCTTTGTGATGTAAGTGAGCTCGCAGCCCTTCTCGCCGGAAGTGAAAACATCGAAAACTTCCTGCAGCGAACCGTCGAGATGGTTGCTCAGCATATGGATGCGAATGTGTGCTCCATATATTTGCTTGATGAAAAATCGAACGAGCTGGTGCTGAAGGCAACCGTTGGATTGAATCCAGAAGCTATTGGTAAGATACGTCTTAAAATTGGTGAAGGGTTGGTCGGTACGACCTTGGAAAAATTGAAGCCGGTGAATGAAGGCCTCGCCAGTCGTCACCCGAGATTTAAATATTTTAGTGAGGCCTGCGAGGATTCTTTTGACTCTTTTCTTGCTGTGCCTGTACAGAGAGGTGTTGAAAAAATAGGTGTTCTGGTCGTCCAGCATAAAGAACGGGACTATTTCGATGAAATCGATGTAATGGCCATGCGCGCCATCGCATCTCAACTTGCCGGTGCTATTGGTAATGCGCGGTTGTTGATCGGCCATACCGGCCAAGCCATAGACGGGCAATATGCTAAGCGGGCTTTTGAAATGCCTGGCCTTGTCAAAGGACAGGTAGCTTCTTATGGATGCGCGTTTGCACCGGCAACTGTCTTTGATAAAAGTCACGGCCTGTTGGTTTCAGCTGAAATCGACACAAATTCTGAATATACTTT
>JASFPE010000451.1:0-4677 GCA_050116155.1 Desulfobacterales bacterium | reverse complement strand
CCAAACTGGATCAGATTTGCGATCTTGCAGAAAAATACGACGCGCTGGTCATGGTAGACGACAGCCATGCCACCGGTTTTGTGGGCCCCACCGGACGCGGCACTCCTGAAATGCATGGTGTCCAGGAGCGCGTTGATATCATCACCTCTACCCTCGGCAAAGCCCTGGGTGGAGCTTCCGGTGGTTTTACCACCGGCCGCCAGAGCATCATCGACTTGCTCAGACAACGATCCCGGCCCTATTTGTTTTCGAATTCACTGCCGCCGCCATTGGTTGCGGCCGCGCTAAAAACCATAGAGCTGCTAAAGAGCTCCCAGGCGGCTAAACAAAACCTGGAGTCAAATACCGGCTATTTCAGAGAAAAAATTGCCAAGGCCGGATTTAGCATTAAGTCCGGCAGCCATCCCATTGTTCCCATCATGTTGGGAGATGCCAAGCTGGCCCAGGAGATGGCAGCCAAACTCCTGGATGAAGGTGTATATGTGGTGGGTTTCTTTTACCCGGTGGTTCCAAAAGGCGAAGCCCGCATCCGCGTCCAGCTCTCAGCCGGCCACACCAAAAAGGACCTGGATTTCGCCATTGAAAAATTTACCAAGATCGGTAAAAAATTGAAGGTGATTAAATAAGTGATTGAGGGATTCAGGAATTCAGGGATTGAGGAATTAAGGAATTGAGGGATTCAGAAATTGAGGGATTGAGGGATTTAGGGATTAAGGAATTAAGGAATTTGGGGATTGGTTGATTTGGAGATAGAATAACAATTAGATTAACTTCCGCTGAAAGCGGATTGGTTTTCCCGGTTTCCTCCGGAAACCGGGAAAGAAAAGATCCAGAAAATCCTGCCTGGCGCGGCGAAGTCACGCTATTGGCGTGACGAAGACGGGTTGATCCTGTCTAATAAAAAAATATAAAATAGAATCCATTCCATATTTTCTTTTTAAAACAAAAGGATTTGAAAATGAAAATGAAGGCTCTTGTCAAATCCAAACCGGAGCCGGGCATCTGGTTGGAAGACGTTGTGGTGCCGGAAATCGGCATCAATGATGTTCTGATTAAAATTCATAAAACCTCAATTTGCGGCACGGATCTTCATATCTATAACTGGAATGCCTGGGCTGAGAAAACCATTCCGGTTCCCATGCAGGTGGGACATGAGTTTGTGGGAGTGGTGCATAAAATCGGCAGTAATGTCCACGATTTTAAACCGGGGGACATTGTCTCCGGTGAAGGCCATCTGGTCTGCGGCCGCTGCCGCAACTGTTTAGCCGGCCGCCGGCACCTGTGCATGAAAACCAGCGGCGTCGGTGTCAATCGGCCCGGGGCATTTGCCGAGTATCTCAGTATCCCCGTTACCAACGTATGGTACTGTGACCCGAATGTCCCCTTGGATATCATCTCCTGTTTTGACCCTCTGGGCAATGCCACGCATACGGCGCTTTCGTTTGATGTACTCGGAGAAGACGTGCTGATTACGGGCGCCGGACCGATTGGATGCATGGCCACTGCCATCGCCAAACATGCCGGCGCACGCTATGTCGTAGTGACAGATATTAATCCATATCGGTTAAACATCGCCAAAAAAATGGGGGCTACCTTAACATTAGATGTGCGCAAAGCAAAAATCGAAGATGCCCAGAAAAAACTGGGCATGAAAGAAGGATTTGATGTGGCCATGGAAATGTCCGGCAACCCCGATGCGCTGCGATCAATGTTGCCCAATATGTGCCACGGTGCCAAAATCGCTCTATTGGGCATATTGCCACCGGATACGGCCATCGATTGGGACTTTGTGGTTTTCAACGGATTGACGATTAAAGGAATCTACGGCCGTGAGATGTATGAAACCTGGTATAAAATGACCGTCATGCTTCAGTCGGGATTGGACATTAGCCCCGTCATCACCCACCGTTTCCATTATACAGAATATCAAAAGGCATTTGACGTTATGCTCTCGGGTCAATCCGGCAAAGTCATCTTAAATTGGCTAAATAGCTGAGACAGGCATAAACTTTAATATACGGATATCCAGTTCTGTAAAAAATAAAAAAGGGCAGTCCATGATTTTCCATGGAATGCCCTTTGTTGTTCAGACGATGAATTAAACTACAGTAACATTTACTGCAGCGGGACCTTTTGGACCCTGCTCGATGTCAAAAGTCACGCGATCGTTCTCATAGAGCGTTTTGAAACCGGTTGCATTGATGCCAGTGTGATGCACAAATACATCCGGGCCATCTTCCTGCTCAATAAAGCCATAGCCTTTGCTGCTATTAAACCATTTTACAGTTCCATCAGCCATAGTGTCAACCTCCTTCTTATAAAGTTCTCATAGTTCCAAACTGCAGGTTGCCACTTTGAAAAATGGATCTTGCCCCCAGAACGAAACCGGCCCGTCAATTAAGAACGGGCCTTTATTGATTAATACTATAATACAACATCGTCGGCAAAAATCAAGCTGTTTATTGTGCTAATATCTTAATGGACAATTATAAATGAAAATAGCACCGTATTCGCGCACCCTGATCCGTTATCATGTTGAGAAAACTGGAGTGATCTGATATTTATTTTTTAAAGATGATGCTTATATTCTTGTCCGTTCTGGGTTCAAAGGTTCCGGGTTAAGTTTAGCCGCTGGCCGTCGGAGCGACCGGTTTGATCGAAAATAAACTTTAAGTGACGAAGTTTTGATGGTCTCTTAAAAAGTCCACATTCGTCATGCCGGACTTGATCCGGCATCCAGATCACCAACGCCATGTAATCACGATGGATTCCGGTTCAAGCCCGGAATGACGCATTATGAATTAAACATTGAACATTGAACCTTTGAACCCTGAACCCCTGAACCTTTGAACCTGTGAACCTGATTTTGAGGAAAATATATGGATTTCAATTTCACTAAATTGCTGTTACTGGCGCCACCGATCTTATTGGCATTAACGTTTCACGAATTTGCGCACGCCTATGTGGCCAACAGGTTTGGAGACGATACAGCCAAGCGCAGCGGGCGTTTAACCATGAATCCCTTGGCGCATTTAGACCCTTTTGGTACGATCATGATTTTTCTCGTGCATTTCGGGTGGGCCAAACCGGTGCCGGTAAATCCATATAACTTACGGAATCCCAAAAAAGACATGCTGTGGATTAGCGCGGCCGGCCCACTATCGAATATGGTTTTGGCATTGATCAGCGGTCTTTTACTGAGATTTATTTCCACCACAGGCATGATGCCTGATCCTCACTCCATGCTGAAGGTGTTTACCAATATGGTCGAAATTAGCCTGATAATCAATCTGGCACTGGCCATTTTTAATATTCTGCCCATCGCACCCCTGGATGGCTCCAAAATTTTATATGGGATTTTGCCTGCCGGATTCGCAAAGCAAATTTATCTGCTGGAACGCTACGGCCCGTTTATCCTGATTGGATTGATTATTTTCGGTCAATTCACGGGAGTGTCTATTCTGGGCCGATTGATCTGGCCCTTTGTGAGGTTTTTCAGCAACCTTTTTGCCGGAATATGATCTAAAATCGGACCTATTTTTTCAAGAACTACAAAACGACGGCCTGCTTCTCATAGCAGGTCGTCCCTTTTCATCGGCTAGGGTCGGTTGAACAGGACCGACTCGTCTATGTCGGCCACCGATTGGCAGCCTGTTACGATCATGGCGATGAAAAACTCCTCAATGAGCTTCTTAAGGAACAATTGAACCCCTTCCCGGCCGCCGCCCAGGGTGGCCCAGGAGAAGGGTCGGCCGATCATGGCCGCGTCGGCCCCCAGGGCCAGCATCTTGACCACATCGGCCCCGGAGCGGATGCCTCCGTCGACCAGGATGGTGATCTGGCCTTTGACTGCCTCGGCAATGTCTGGCAGAACCTCGGCCGTTCCGGGCAGGTGGTCTATGACCCGACCACCATGGTTGGATACAACGATGCCGGCCGCCCCGGCGTCCACCGCCCGCTTTGCGTCGTCCGGGGTCATCACCCCCTTGAGCACAACCTTCAACGGCGTGTACTCGACGATCCGGGCCAGATCGGCCGTGGCTTTGGGTAGAACCGGCCGGCCCATCATTCGGGGGATGATGAACCCGGCCGCGTCGATATCCATGGCCACCACTTCAGCCCCGGCCTGGGCCGATTTGTCCAGCTTGGGCATGAGGTGCTCATCTTCAAAGGGTTTCAGGGTCGGGATGGCCTTGCCGCCGACCTCTTTTAAGGCAGCCAGTCCGGCCTCGAAAAAGAAATCGGGTACTGAGTCACCGAAGCTGCCGATGATTCCGCCGTCGACACAGCCGGCCAGGTATTCACGGATGTAATCATCTTCGGAGACATCCTCGCAGCCCATGTTCATACTCACCCCGGCCACCGGGGAGGCAAAGACCGGCAGGCTTAACTCCTGGCCCAATACTATCGCCCGGGTGTCCGGTTCGGCGGCGTCGTGGATGACCCGCATGTTCAGCTTAACCCGGCTCAAGGCCTCTACCGCGGCAATGAACGAACCGCCGGTGCCCGCCCCGCCCATACCCGGCACCTGGCCGGCGCAGGCTTTTCCGTTGCACACCGGGCAGACCTGGCATCCACCCATCATCTTCCTGGCCTTGTCTCTGATCTCTTTCATATCCATTTAAAAAAGCCCTTTCTGTTTTTCGATAGCCAACATTGGAATCGAGGTACGGGTTG
>JASFPE010000450.1:0-4678 GCA_050116155.1 Desulfobacterales bacterium | reverse complement strand
ATCTTTTTCGCCTGCAAGATTTAAAGCGATCAGATTCATTTCGGTTTTATGGCTAAGTGCTTCTCCCGAACCTTTGAGGACTACGGGATAGCCAATCTCCGCAGCCGTGGCGACAGCATCTTTTGCCGTCGTGGCAATGTTCTCGCGGGTGATGGGAATGTTATACTCCGCCAACAGCAATTTTGATTCATACTCCGACAGCGACGTGACTCCTCTTTTCAATGCATCATCAATTAGTTTCATTTTTCTATCCTGGTGTTTTGTATTTAGTGTTTAGTGTTTAGTATTTAGTTTTCCGCATTCCGCATTCCCCATTCCGAATTTAAGACTCTTGTAAAGAATCCAAAAATCGCCGATACTTATACATCTGCCACAGGACGCGGACAGCCCGCTCCGGTGTTGGATAGGATACAACCTGAAACTCGTAAAGATTTGATCGGTGCAAGGCTTCAGGTCCGATGGATACGACAATAATCGGCTTTCTGGTCCGTTTAATCAACTTGCCGATGCCTTCCAACATCCAATCCCGTTTTTGCGCGCGATCCTTAAAATATTGTTCTACCATGTGAATCGCTTCCACAAGCGGTTGAGGACCGGTGACTTCCTTTGAATATGAATATTTTGGCGCTCTTCGACCGGCTCCCAGGGCAATCACAGCGTCGATACCATCCCAGTTCGTTAGAAGTTCAAGGCAATCCAAATAGGGATCGTGGGAAATGGTTGCCACCAGATCTACCGGATTTCCGCGGCTCCAGTATTTTGGAAGGAATTCATCCATTTTTTTGATTATTTTTCCAGCCAATGGCGGTATGACCAACCCATTTTCTTCACAGGCATCCACGGTGATCACCCCCCAGCCACCACCGCGCGTGATGATTCCGATACGGTTTCCCTTGGGTATCGGGCAATTGGCAAAAGCCCTGGCACAATCCAGCAACGCCTGGCTGGTCTTGACTTCCAACATGCCGGCCTGACGCAGTGCAGATTTAAAAATTTTCGATTCTCCGGCCATGGCACCCGTATGGGTTGCGGCAGCCCTGCTGCCGCTATCGGTCCGTCCACCTTTAAATACGATAATCGGCTTTTTACGGGAAACCTTGCGAGCCTCAGGAAACAGCTGCATTCCGGGATCGATGCCTTCCAGATACCCCAGAATAACATCGGTATCTTTGTCCTGCCCGAAATAGCGGAGGTAGTCGACGCAATTTAAATCGCCTTCGTTTCCACTGCTGACAAATTTATCAAAACCGACGCCTTCTTCAGCACCCCAGCCCAACATTTGTACGCCTAGATTTCCGCTTTGAGAAAACATGGAAATATTGCCGTGCAGCGGCATCATGGGCGGCATTTTAGCATGCAGACGGGTTTTCGCACTGAAGATCCCCATGCTGTTTGGGCCCACCAGTCGGATGCCATATTTTCTGGCCCTGGCAACCACATTGCGTTCAAGGGCCGCACCTTCAGGCCCGGTTTCGCTGAAATCGGACGTTATAACGATGCCGAATGGGATACCCTGGGCACCGCATTCATCGATCAGCGCGGGCACCACCTTGGCCGGCGTTGTAATGACGACCAGATCGACTCTCTCGGGTATGTCGGCAATTCTGGAATAACACTTATATCCCAGGATGGATTCCTCCCTGGGGTTTACGGGGTAGAGCTTGCCGCTGTAATTTCCTTTTAGGATATTGAGTAAAATGATGAATCCCCATTTTCGCGGGTTGGCAGAAGCACCGATCATCGCGATGCTTTTTGGATTAAATAGTCTGTCCAGATTCTGAGTAGTCTTCATAATTATTCCAGATTCTTTCTCATCCGGTAATGCATGGAGATACCATAATTTTTCTCGAGATACGGAACCCGGGTTATGGCAATGACTTCCATTCCCATCTGTCTATAAAAATTAACGGCCACACTGTCAGATAAAACATCGAGCTGGCAGCTTTTAAGCCCTTTTTCCGATGCGTACGTGAATGCATTATTCAGCAGCAGCTCTCCAATCCCCTGACCGCGAATCTCTGCCACGGTTGCCAAACTTTGAATATAATACGCCTCGTCAGGAACGAAAGGAAACAGATACGGCACATAATTTCGAAAAGCATTTGAAAAATGATGCGCCTCGGCCGGTTTCATGGTCTGCTCCGCATTGGTAAACGTCGGACGGGTGTTATTTTGTAATTCCAATCTGGCAAAACCGATTTCGATACCCACAAGGGTGCCCTCGTATATGGCCGCCGTGCAAGCCGCATGGCTGAACCATCCTTCCGGTCTTTGCCACCAGTCCGACAGACAGGATTTCATCAGATCTCTGTCGTTATTAAAAAGATAATCAAAAAGAAAAGGATGGGTATCGTAGATGAGCTGCCAGGCTATTTCGTAGCTATCAGGCGTTGCAGGTTGTAGCTTGGCAAATTTGGATGTAATCATTATATCATCCTCTTTTAATCGGAAAAGTGGGCCGTCTCCATCTCTACTGTCAACGCATCACTGTTCATTAATCGATGGGACAGGGCCAATGCTTTAGGGAGTTCATAACCGAAGAAATAGTTTAAGGCAAACATTTTGCCCTGATAAAAATTCAGATCGGTCTTTTTTGCTCCATTTTTCAACGCCCTTTGAATCGCAATACCTTGCCGCAGCCATTGCCAGGCAATGGTAATAATTCCGAATAATTCCAGATAGAGGGTGGCGTCAGCCAGAAAAAATTCAGGACCTTTGCTCTGGGCGATCTCCAAAAGGTGTTTGGTCACATCCTGCAAATTGTTTAAGGCTCCACTGAGTTGCCGGGCCTGATCTTCGAGTTCACGATATTTTTCAGCAGTAGATATCGCATCCTGCAATTCGGCCACATAATACATAAAGGCCTGAGCGTTTTGCATGATAACCTTGCGGCCTAGCAAATCCATGGCCTGTATTCCGGTTGTACCTTCATGAATAGGATGGATGCGTGCGTCGCGAAAATATTGTTCCAGAGGATAATCATCGCAATATCCGGATCCGCCAAGACATTGAAGCCCTTGGCTGATAGACAGAATACCCATTTCTGCCGGATAACTTTTGGCCACCGGAGTCAATATTTCCAGAAGAAGATGATACTTTTCTTTTTCATCATCGGGCAATACTTTCATCAGATCCACATATTTGCTGCATTGCATAATTATGGATAATGATCCTTCAACCACGGCGCGTTGAAATAGCAACATCCGTTTCACATCGGCATGCTCGATGATCGGGATCGGAGGTAAGCTCGGATCTTTCTGGGAAACCTTTCTACCCTGGCGCCGGGTTTTTGCATAATCCAGGGATGCATAATAAGCTGCGGTTGACATGGACGTAGCTGCCATCCCGACAGCGATGCGGGCTTCATTCATCATTTGAAACATATATTTTAATCCATTGTGAGGCTCTCCCACCAGCCATGCGCGACAATCGTTTTTGTCCCCAAGGCTGAGCTGAACAATCGGGCATCCCCGATACCCCAATTTATGATAAACACCGGATGCGACCACATCATTGGAAATGAGTTTCCCATCTTTGGCGGGTCTTTTTTTGGGCACCACAAAAAGCGAAATGCCCTTCACTCCCGGAGGCGCACCATGGATTTTTGCCAGCATGAGGTGCACCACATTTTCAACGCCGTCGTGATCCCCGGCTGAAATAAAAATTTTTTGACCCTTAATGAAATAATATCCCTTATCGGTGGGTTCTGCCATGGTCGTGATGTCCGCCAGGGATGAACCGGCTTCGGGTTCGGTCAAGGCCATAGTGCCCTGCCAGTTGCCGGCATACATATGCGGCACATAGGTATCATACAATTCCTTGCTTGCGAACGATTCCAGTAAATGAGCGGCGCCGGTCGTCAGCCCGGCAAAGGCATTGGCAGAGTAATTGGCTGCCTGGAAAATAAAGTCACAAACGTCCGCCACCAGATGGGGCAGTTGTTCACCGTCCAATTCAAAAGGCACTCTGCTGGTAATCCAGCCACCTTGCGCAAATTCTTTCATCAACTTGCGGACGGCGGGGTGGACGTTAACCTCTCCATTGACTAGTTCCGGTTGCCGACGATCCATTTCCTCAAAAAGTGGCCAGAGAAGATCTTTAGCCAGCTTAATGGCGGCTTTCAGGACCATGTCAAATGTCTTGCGATTGTGATCCTGGTAATAATCATAGGCTGTCAGGGACTCAACATCGAAGACTTCGTGCAGTAAAAACTTGATATTGCGCTCGCTGATAAATTTGGATGCCACGGCTTTTTTCCTCCAAATAAATTAGGTTTCAGTGTCAGAGTTCAAAGTTCAAGAATAAGTAGGTTTCAGGTGTCTGAGTAAATGGCTTGGGGCATGGGGCAAAGGGCATGGGGTAAAGAATTAAGGATGCAGGGTTCGAAATCACGCGTTTCGCGTTTTTCGTTTCTCGTTCCATGTTTAGTCAATCCGCATTCCGCCTTTTGAATTCGATTGCTTCACACTTAACGTTTTCGTTTTTGCCTTAAACCCTATGCCCCACGCCCCAAACCCCAAGCCATATACCCTGACACCTGAAACCTGCTTTCTCCTGAAATTTGAACCACAGAATACCAAACACCAAACATAAAACACACCAAAAGGTTATCAATCCACAATGGCCATCGCGTTACTGATAGCCACAGCACTTTCGGTATTAACCTGAATAATATACC
>JASFPE010000449.1:0-4704 GCA_050116155.1 Desulfobacterales bacterium | reverse complement strand
GTGAATTTCGATACACAGCGGACAGCACGCCCAACGGTATTCCCACCAAAATGGCAATAATAAGCGATAGTGACGCCAGCTCTATGGTGGCCGGGAAAAAGTGGAGAATATCCTCAAGCACCGGCCGGCCGGTCTGGAACGATGTGCCTAAATCTCCGTGGGCCAGTCTATACAGATAACGACCGAACTGAACATAGACGGGCTGATCAAACCCGTACAATTTGCGAAGCCGCTCTACGGTTTCTTGGGGAGCCTGGGGGCCTGCGATGGCCGCCAAAGGGTCTAGGGGAACCACCAGGGAGATAAAAAAGGTGATCACCATGATTCCGATGAGGGTAATGGTTAAGGTGACTAAACGGCGTGCGAGGTATTGGGCCATACAGGTATCAGGCTATCTTTTAAGAAAGCCTGCCCGGATGCGATAGATCACGGGCAGGCTATGTTGCAGAGTTACTTCTTTCCGACCGAATAGAGTTTCCAGAGACTGAATGTCGGTGCTGCGTAGAAGTTTTCAAGGTTCTTACGCACCGCATGTTGATAGAGCGGCTGGAACAGGAAGGCATAAGGTCCTTCTTCCTGAATGATAGCGTTTGCTTCCTGATACAGCTTAATCCGCTTATCGTTGTTCATTTCTACACCGGCTTTCTGGATCAGCCCGGAAGTTTTGTCGTTGTAAAATACATTCCGCCAGCAGAGCTGTTTGGCCTTATAATCGGCAAACGGCTGAGCATTGGTGTGGGGATCGATATAGTCCGGGCCCCACCGGGCCAGGATCAGCTCATGCTTTTGAGCGCGGTACTTGGGCCAGAGTTGAGCGGATACAAGCTTGTTTAGCTTGACCTTTATGCCCACTCTGCTTAGCGCATTCTGGATGACCTGCGCCACTTCCGGATACGGGGTTTGGTCGCCGTGATCCATGGAGGTCTCAAATCCGTTGGGGTAACCGGCCTCTTTCAAAAGCGTTTTGGCTTTTTCAAGATTCGTCCGGTAGATGATCTTGTCTTCATAACCGGCGAATCCTTTGGGAATGAAGGTATTGGTCTGCACCCCGGCGCCGGCCATAATGTTTTTGATGATACCGTCATAGTCGATAGCATACCGGATCGCTTTTCGTACTTTTGCTTCGGCCAAGGGGCCTTTGCTCACGTTCATCCCCACGTACCAGATTTGAAGCGCAGCGATCCGTGCAATCTGGATGTCCTTGTTCTTTTCCAGTTCTTTAACCTGATCCGGGAACATTTCCCAGGCTACGTCGATATCACCCTTTTCCACTTGAAGACGCCGGCTGGTGGCCTCGACGATTTCTTTGATGACCACGCGCTTGACTTTGGGAGGGTGGACAAAGTGTTTCGCATTGGCGTCCAGGATGACCCGATCGTTTTTCTCCCATTTGTTCAGGCTAAAGGGTCCGGAGCCAGCGGAATTTCGGGACAACCACGTCATACCCCTGTCACCGTTGGGGTATTTATCGGTTTTCTGCTCATGCTGCTTGACCACCTTGGAATCCACGATGCTGGCAACACCGGCAGACAGACAGGAGAAGAAAATTCCCTGGGCATACTGTTTATCCAGGGTGATCTGCACCGTGTATTTATCCACGACCTTGATGGAGTCTTCGGTAAGGCCGAATTGGGTCAGGATAAATGCCGGTTGATCTTTAAGATAAACCACCCGCTTGAATGAATAGGCAGCATCCTCCGCCGTCACTTCATTACCGCTGTGGAATTTAATTCCCTTTTTTAACTTAAATTTCCACACCACGCCATCATCGGAAACGCTCCAGGATTCCGCCAATGACAGCTCGGGTTTGTCAAATCGCCCTGCCGGAAAATCGAGCAGCTTGTCGTATACCTGATTGATGATTCCGACACCGGAGAACTCAAATGCTTTGGCTGGATCAAGGGAGATGATATCGCTGGTTGCCATTCCAAGAACCAGGACATCTTTACTGCCGGCAGCGTCTGCCTCCGGGGTTTCCATCATCATCAGGAGCATGAGAAAGGCTGACATAAATATGATAGTTCTTTTGATCATAATTCCTCCTCCTTTCCAAGTGATTGTTTAGGGTTAAACTTGGCTTTTGCTGAAAAACAGCATATCGAATGTGACCCGCAAGTTTGGATAGATTTTGGCAGCAGTTTTTATTTTTGTTAAATGTTTATGCGCCTAATTGGATACTGAAGAGAATGGCTACAGCGATTATGCCCCCCGGCTTTAGAGTAAATTTATATTTAGCATCTAATACGCATGGGGTCAACTGATTATAAGGATTCTGTAACAACACTTTACAATCACCACGGGCCTTGATAGCTTCATGCTGGTGCAACAACCGCATAAGTCAGTAAGTAAGCTTATGAACATATGCATTAAAAATTAAATATTAGCGGTAAGGGGGGTGCAACTGTGGATTCTAAAACCAATTTGCCCGTATTTGATGGCCATAATGATGTTTTGCTGAGCATCTATCTGCCGAAAAAAGGCCAACGGCTTTCCTTTTTTGATCGCAACGATCATGGTCATATCGACTGGCCACGCATGCGGGAGGGGGGATTTGCCGGCGGATTCTTTGCGGTGTTCGTTCCGTCTCCATCACGATCCGATAAGCATCCTGGCGCAGCCCCTGATGCAAAAAACACGGCCTACGAATTACCCATGCCAGCATCTGTCGATCAAACTTACGCCAGAGAGATAACCATCAAGGGAATGGCAAGCCTTTTTCGACTCGCCGCTCAATCCGATGGCCAAATCAGGGTCGTCCGTACCACCCATGAATTAGACACCTGTCTTCAACAGGGAAGTTTGGCTGTGGTTTTGCATTTTGAGGGCGCCGAGGCCATTGATCCCGACCTGGATGCCCTTTATGTGTTTTATCAGGCGGGCCTGCGTTCCCTCGGTCCAGCCTGGAGTCGCGCCAATGCCTTTGCCGAGGGGGTTCCATTTAAATTCCCGCATTCTCCAGATACAGGCCCCGGTCTAAGCGAGGCAGGAAGGGAACTGGTGAAAGCCTGCAATCAGTTAGGCATTATGATTGATCTTTCACATATCAATGAAAAGGGTTTTTGGGATATTGCCAATCTATCCGAAGCACCGCTGGTCGTAACGCATGCGGGATCCTGGGAACTTTGCCAATCGACACGCAACCTCACCGACCAGCAGCTGGATGCCATCGGTGAATCCAAAGGCGTTGTGGGCGTCAACTTCCATGTGGCTTTCTTGCGCGCCGACGGGCGTCTGGAGCCCGAGACACCGCTGACAGAAATTGTACGCCACATCGACTATATTGCCGACCGTATCGGTATTGACCATGTGGCCCTGGGATCCGATTTTGATGGGGCCACCATGCCGCTGGAACTCGGAGATGTCTCCGGGATGCCAAAACTTCTGGCGAGTTTGCGGGAGCATGGCTACGATGACAAATCCCTGCGCAAGCTGGCCTGTGAAAATTGGATTCGCCTCCTTGGCCAAACGTGGATCGAGTAACAGGATCTGGGTTCTGGGTTCAGAGGTTCGGGTTGCGGGTCTTTCGATTTCGGATCTGGGATATCGGACTGACAAACACTCACCGCGCAACCCGCAACGCATAATCCTGAATCCCTGAACCCTGAACCTTTGAACCTTAGAGTGGAAGAATCAGAGTTGCCCGCACACCCTTTTCAGTCCGGTTTTTAAGGATAATTTCACCGTTATGTAATGTGGCCACCTCCTTGACAAAATTCAATCCCAGACCGGTACTTTTTTCACCATTGTCCGGCCGTTGCAACGAAAAGAACTTATCAAACACCTTGGCTGTCGCAAAATCAGGAATTCCGACACCGCTGTCTTCAACGATGAGATTCAGCATCCTGTCCTTAATTTGGACGCTTACCTTGATGTTTTGGTTTACTGCACTAAACTCGATGGCATTTTGAATAAGATTTGAAAGCGCCTGATGGATCAAGAAACTATCACCGTTGAGCATCACATTTTCGGGAACCTGAACGTCCAGCTGCAACTGCTTTTTGGAGATCATCGCCCGTTTGCTTTCGATCACGGTATTGATCAGCGCAGAAATGGAAAACGGTTTCATCTCTTTAAGGATTTTTTGGTTTTCCAGGGCGGATAATTCCAGCATCCGATCCACGATCTCCTGAACGCGATGGGTCTCGTGACGAATATTGGTTAAAAATCGCGCCCGCTGTTCGGGCGGCATCTTTTCTTCCAGCAGTTCTGCCGCCCCCCGAATGGCCGACAACGGGCTTTTAATTTCATGGGTCAGTTTCTGGACGTAGCGCTCCACATATTTCTTGCCTTCCAGGGTCTCCTGCATTTTCGCAAAGGCACTGCCCATGTCTCCAATTTCGCTGTGATCCAATTTGGGAAATTTTACCCGACGGCCCTGACTGATATCATTGGCATAGTGCGTCAGTCGTTGTATCGGACGGGTAATCCAGAAGGAAACGAGATAACTGAGCAAAATGGCCACTGCGGCTGCGATCAGGCCGACTTTGAAGATCTGCGGTTTGGCGTTTTTTAAGAAGTTATTTATGTTGGTAGTCGGCTTGGCCACCGTTAACACCCCGGCGATGTTGCCGTCGACCTGAATCGGTGCGGCCACATAGAGCACCTTGGATGAAGGATCCTCAATGTTTTCCGCGGTGGTCCGGGCGCCATATTTGCCCTGCAAGGTTAAATAAACGTCGCGCCAGTTGCTGTAGTCGGCGCCGA
>JASFPE010000448.1:0-4715 GCA_050116155.1 Desulfobacterales bacterium | reverse complement strand
TAACCCAGCTTGAGAACCTAAAAGATCTCTATATTGAAGAAAATCCCCTTGATCCTGAATTGGCCGCTTCATACGAACAGGGCCTTGACGGTGTAATGAAATATCTGAGAGAGCGACGCGAACCATTATATCCCGCCAAGCCGGTTATACCGCGTGCTTGGGTCGAAACCGACGCTATCCCTGTCATTGGCGATCTCCGAGATTATCGACCGAGCGAATACGACAGTCTGGATGCTAAAAAACAGGCGGTGATCTTTGCAACTCTTTTGATCGCTAAGGATGTTCATCCGCCTTTTGCGCTCGGCCTCCTCGGTGATTGGGGTGTCGGTAAGACCTTTTTTATGCGCCTCATGCAGGAGGAAATCACTTCAATCGCGGGTAAGGAGGCCCAAGCCGAGCAGAGCTCCAATTCCGTTTCACGCGCTGCGCAGATAGAATTCAATGCATGGCACTATGTGGATTCCGATCTCTGGGCGAGCCTCGCATCGCACATTTTCGACGGCTTGTCTCAGGAGCTGTGCGGTAGTAAGGACAAGGTCGAGACAATTCGACGACGCCTGAGTCGAAAGATCCACTCCAGCAAGCAGGATCAGAAGGAGGCCAACATCGCAATCGATTCAGCCCAAAAAGAGCGTCAGAAATCCGCTCTAGCATTGACGCAAAGTCAAGAACAACGGGCGCAAATAGCCGCGGAATATGACACTCATCGCCTCAAACGCATCTGGGAGGCGGTCCTTAAGGTGAAACCGGATACTGATAATGAAGACCAAAAAGACTGGCCGGATCTGGATGCACTGAGGAAAAGGGCGGAAGCCACCGCCAAACGCCTCGGCATCACAGAAGCAATCGACAGCACTGAGGAGGTGCAACGCGTATACGCCACATTGCGCGAAATCTTGCGAAGAAGCTCCGGCCTAACTGCGTCGTTTGCTGCCACTTTCACCGGTTCGCGCCTTTGGCTTTCGGTTCCCGTATTTCTATTTTTGCTTGGACTCGTCCTCGCATGGCCCTGGATTCTGGAACAAATTGAGACGATTTTTAAGGCCTCTGAAAAGAGCATTACTAACCTACTCGCTCCTTTGCTCCAGTTGGGCACCATCATCGGTGCCGCAGCAGCCTGGGCGGGAAAGAATTTGAAGTCGATCTCATCGGCGCTTGGTTATTTGGAGAAGATTCGAGATGAAATTCACGAGCCACGCATTAAACTTGACAAGCCAACGGATATGGAGGTGAAACTTAAGAAAACAATTGAAGAGCTCGACGCCCAAATCTCAACCGAGCAACGCAGGATCGAGGAAGCGGACCGACAGATAACCGAAGCTCAAGCGGAAATCCAACGGATCAACACGGGTGGTCTCGTTTACGACTTCCTAGAAGACCGCATCCACGACTCGCGTTACCTTGACCGGCTCGGCCTGATCTCGGTAATCCGCCGGGACTTCGAGGAACTTGGCTCCGTACTTCGTGACTGGGGAAAGCACGATAAGAACACCGACGACGAGGGAGCTTCGCCGTCCGAGAACACCTGGGATCCAACGCCAATAAAACGTATCATTCTCTATATCGATGACCTCGACCGCTGTCCGCCGAAGCGTGTCGTTGAGGTCCTCCAAGCCGTCCATCTGATCCTGGCCTTCGACCTCTTTGTAGTCGTTCTGGCAGTCGACGCCCGCTGGCTTGAGCGATCACTCAACGAGTCTTACAACCCGCAAATAAGGGTGCGGGACGGCTCAGCACCGCAGGGGTCCAGACATCGTTTCAGCGCCCACAACTACCTTGAGAAGATCTTTCAGATCCCGTTCTCGCTCCCGAAAATGGCAGAACCCGGCTATCGCAAGCTTGTCGCCGACATGATTGCGACACCCAGAAAACAGGCGGAGCGGGCGGCAAAGCAAGAAGAGGAAAGACCTGAATTAGATGAGGTAATGCAGCAGGGCGATGCCGAAGGGGACACAACACGGAAGACAGCTGCAGAAGCAGTTACCTCGATGGTATCCGATCCGGACTACAATAAAGAAGAGGAACGCAAGCGTCGAGAAGAGCAGCAAAAGAAAGCAGAAGAGCAAAGGCGTAAACAGGAACAAGAAGAGGCGCGCAAACGCATCGAGGCGATGCTACTGCGTGACTATGAAGAGAAGTTCATCAAGGCGCTTTATCCATTCATCTCCACACCCCGTCTGGTGAAGCGTTTCCTCAATATTTACCGACTAATTCGTGTTAGTGCCTCAGGTCAGGGGGAAGATTTCGAAAATTTCATCAACGCGGAACGAGGCGAGTACCGAGCGACACTGATACTACTGGCAATTGTTGTTGGTCGTGCTGATGCAGCCGCAGAGATTCTGAACGATCTGCCCTCCGGGCGAAGAAAGAAGTTTACGACTTGGCTTAAGAATGCGTACACAGAAAAAGAGGAAATGGAGTCACAGTTGAACAAAGTGCCAACAGCACACAGTCAGAATACGAGAAAGACCACCTCCCCGAGTGAAAAGCAGAACAGACTGGAAGAGCTTCGAGAAGCTGTGCTCGAGATCAGCCGAGATATTAAAGAAGTAGCCAAAGACTTGGATTCCCAGGGCGGTCCCCCATTCGATGACCGATTAGCGACCTACCGCAAATGGGCCCCCGTGGTGGGACGATATTCCTTTAGATGGCACCTGAATCATGGTTGAATTACAGTGAATTGGGGCCGCGGGAATGGGGAGGATGGGGACGCCCATAAAATTATAAGTTTGGATTAAATTATGGCTGGGCCGTGATGTCTTCCTGAAATTTATGGAAAAGGGATCCATTTAGAGGTGTTTTCGAGATCTATATCTCTTTTTTGGGGGTCAAAATCGGCATTACTGTTTTCGTCACACTCCAGAGTCGCCTTTTAAGGGTCCCTACAATACCCGGAAACACCCGCAGGTGTGGTTCTGGTTCTTGTTGCAAATTATTTATTCTTTTTATCTCGCTTTGCCTGTCTCTTCTCTTTAGCAGTTTTCTGGGGCTTTTTCTTGTCGCTTTTTTTAGCATCTCTTCCTTTTGACATATGATTTACCTCCGGCAAATATACATGAAAACAATTATTACGCTGTTCTCAGTTTACTATATGTACCTGAAAATGCAATACCAAAGCTGCACAAGTTCGGGGACTGGCCCTGTGACCGCCCGGCAACCTGCTCCGCAAGGTGCCACATCCAGCCCTTTTTGGGAATCATGAGGTCGGAATGACAAACGGATCGCGTGGACCTCCCTTCGGGAGGTTTTTTTATTTCAAACCTGAGCCTTGTCCGGTTCAGGATTTTAAAAAAAACGAAGAAAACGTAATGAGCGATTCATTATTATCGCCTGCCACACCAAAACACATTGATGAAATGCCGGCCGACTGTGAAAAATCATAGCCGGCCGCAAAGGAGACAAAATATGAATTTACAGGACATGGATGCAGGGTTGCAAACCGTTCAACAGGTTTTTGAACAGATACACATCGACAAACAATGGAGCAGGAGCTTTGACAGGGGCTTTACCTGGTGGGGGTACCGGTTTGCCCAGAAGATATGGGCGGATGCTCCGCAGGATGACGGACCGAGCACAATTATCCGGGTACATGCGGAAACGGACTTTCTCAAATATCCCGCTTCATCCAAGCCGGACATATCCGGACTGGCAAAGATAATGCCGCTATCGACCCTGAACGGGCTGGTCCATTACCACAAGGAAGGCCGCATCAAATGGCGCTGCAGCGCATTCGTTCACCCCGAAAACCGGGACTGGCTGGGAATGCTGTTTTCCCTGGCCGCCGTCATGCAGATCACGGAGGCCGAACGAACGGGCCACGGCCTGGCACAAATGCTCGAATTCCAGCCGGACACAGGCTGTCATCCCGTCATCGGGTCCACGAAGCGACATGGATGGAATGCTGACGTTTGAAGAGAAGGTGCTCATTCCCCATGGCGCAAACCCGGTCGAAGAGATCGACAAAGACACGTTCAGGGAGGTGGCGCAAATCCTCAACGGCCAGAACCTGTTAACCAGCTATGGTGAGGATGGAATCACTTCATATGTGCTCTTTGGCAGCAGCGAATCTCTGCTCGTAATTTCTTCCAGGGAGCCGCACGCACGGCTCGGAAACGGGGTCCTCTTCAGGCTGTTTTTGCCGCCCGAAGTCATCCCCTCTGATATGGAAATCAATGGCAACCTGGTTCTCGACATGAACACGGACGAGGCAACGGCCTGGCTCACAGGACACTGCCTCGGATCCTGGTGCCTGGGACCTGTGGGGTCTGGCAGGTTCACCCCGACTTACGTCAGTTTTATGCCGGCGTTTGCCTGCGCTCCGGAGGTGATCGTGAACACCGTGTTTTCAATGCTCGGCCACAACACCTGGGCGGAAGGGTATTTTTTTGCCTACGACCGGGTGAAGCAAAAAAGGACGCCCATAAAATCATAAGTTTCTGTTTATAGGATAGTTGCGATGAATTATAGTTGAATTATTGAATCATGGTTGAATTACGGTCGGGCCGCGACTGAATTCCGGAATTATGGTCTGGTCGGGCCGTGGTATCTTTTTGATATTTATAGAAAAGGGATCCATTTATAGGTGATATTGAGGCCTATACCGCGCTTTTTGGGGTCAAAATCGGCATTATGGAAAATTACTCCTGAGTGGGGAATCTCCAGGCACGTTTCTGCATGATATTTATTCTATAGCGTCGTTTTTAGTATCAAAAACT
>JASFPE010000447.1:0-4720 GCA_050116155.1 Desulfobacterales bacterium | reverse complement strand
CCGTGATGGCATGGCTGCGCACCAGCCAGGGTACTTTTTTATAATTTTCAAACCATACATCCGTGTCATCCGGGAGTTTGATTTTCTCGGTTGGCAGCAGCGACAATGGCAGATAGCTTAGGCCTCCATGAGGCACCACCAGGAGGCTTTCGGCATTTTTCCATGCTTCCCTTACCGGTTCAAAAAACGCCTGAAAAAGCGCATATGCGGTGTCCAGATCAAACTTCGGAATATCGTCTAGCGTTTTTGCATTGGGCTCAAGGGTAGAGCGGATCTGAGCAACCATGGTATCCACTTCTTTTTTACTTAAAGGAACGGTGGCAAATTTCACTTTCCCTTCATAAGGAACCGCCCATATAAAGGACTGATTGCGTCCGCTATAAATCGACAGCAAAGATTCTCCCGGTATCAGCGATGCCCTGACATCTTTTAAAGACGGCGGTACCGGATTGATCCATTGGGTGTATCTGGGAAACCGAGACTCTATTGCTTTGATAAATGCCAAACGGGCCTTGCTCAGCTGATCGATTTTTTCTCTCAGCAATTGAATGGCTTCGGGGTTTTCAACCGTTGTGGGTTGCGTCACGGCAACCGCAAGGCTGCCATAAAGCGCATCAAGACGTTTTGCGGAGTCCTGTTCGCTGCGCACAAGATCCGCCAGTTCAGGATCCTTGATGCCATACCGTGCGCTACAGGCGGAAACCGCACGTTGAACCGTATGGGCCCGCACGAAGTCTGCCAGCGTAAAACTGGTATCAACCGCATCCGTTTCCCGTTTGGCCACCAAAGGGGTGGCATGGATATCGGCCAGCAAGTTCATATAGCTTTCGATGATGAAGATGAGATAGGGGTCTTTTGTCGATCGGGTGTGGGTCGCAACATCAGCATTTTTGAACTGTTCTACAATCCGGGGTACCGAATCGGTAAAAGCCGTCAAAGCATTCTTGTTATCGCCGCTGGCCGCATACGCTGCGGCAATGACCCCCCGGATAATAGCCGTGCGGTAGTGGTTTTCACCAAATTGTCCGGATGTGAGTTTGAGTCCGGTTTTAAGCTGCTCCATGGCTTCGTCATTTTTACCTGTCGCCAGAAGCGCAATGGCCCAGTCCACATCACCTGCAAATCGTGTTTTGAATAGATCCGGGTCGTACTTCAGCCCGGCAGATATGGCCTCAAACTGTTCAATGGCTTCTGCCCATCGCCCTTGCGCCATCAAAGATTTTGCCAACATTTGTTTTGAAAGATTCAGGTAGATAGATGAACAATCCGCACTCATTTGATGGTATGCTAAGATGGCACACTTTGCGACATATTCCGCTTCCCAGTAGCGCCCCTGCTTAAAAAGAATTTTGCTCAGAACCAAACGTCCCCGCGCTCTATGGACTCCTGAAACCCATACTCGCGGTTCCTGTAACATTTCTCTTGTAAGCGCTTCGGCCTCCAGCAAACGCCCCTGAAAAAATATATTTTCAATCAAATCAACCCTGATATCCAATTGAGTTCCGCGGCTATATTCTTTGCTTGGCGGAATGGCCCGCCTGAAATACCACTCAGCCCGATGGAGGTTTCCCTTTGCCTGCGCTATTAAGCCTCTGGCACTATTTAAGATATATTCTTTCCACGGACCCTCGTACGTCGTCATACGATACCAGTATAAGGCCTTTCCAAGGGCGATCTGTGCAGATATTAGATCACCGGCATAGGCGAAATATTTTGCGAGTTTTGCGTATCGATTGCCACGCCCACCTCTATTTTCCAGCGGTAATGCTTTTAGAGACATCTCCAGTAATTGAATGCTTCGCGAATACCTTCCACGATTGAGTTCTTTCCATGCCATCCGCTCGAATACATTAGTTTTACTATACCGGTGTGGATAGGCAGGGGCACCCTGATGCTGACTGTATATTTCTTCCAATGAAAACGTAGGCTTTGAAAGACAGGCAAATACCTCAAAATTTTCACAGTGTTCCGACACAACATCGTTAATCAATCTTGGCGGTGGCTCAAAGGAAACATCGCTGAACTCAAGACTGATATCTTTGGCTTCATCAAGCGAGACGGTTTGGCAACCGGTCCAACATGAGGCAAACAAACAAACAGACAGCATAACCATAGCAGGAAGGAAAAGTGATAAAATCAAATGCGACCGTGCTGATCGATCTCGAAATAGGGTGCCGTGAAAGAACATAAATTGTATTAATTTTTGTCCAAAACCTTCCCGTGACATAGGGATCCCCCACGGTTATGGTTTTAAAAAGCACGAGAATAAGGAATAGACACTATTCAGAAGAATGCGAAATGAGAAGTGAGCCCCGATTTATTTTGACAGATCAGCAATCGCTTTCGGCCAGATGGATCAGAAAAATTAAAATTAATTTAGATGCTTTTATTCATTTTGTCTATTTTTTTTCGAAAACTATGGATGGTTTTTTGATAGTCCTGGCTGCCGAATATTGCCGAACCGGCCACAAAAACATCGGTTCCTGCAGCTGAGACCTCTGCGATGGTTTCCTCGTTGACGCCGCCGTCAACTTCGATTAAAGTGCTGAGCCCTTTATCCTGAATAAGCCTGCGCAGGGCTTTGATTTTATTCAGGCTGTTTGAAATAAAGGCCTGTCCTCCGAAACCCGGATTGACACTCATGATCAATACATAGTCGACGTATTCCAGAATCCACTCCACGGTATCCACCGCAGTAGACGGATTCAGCACCACACCTGCCCTGGCGCCGTTTTCCTTTATGAGTTGAACGGTACGATTGAGATGAACACAGGTTTCGACTTGAACGGAAATCCACGAGGCTCCAGCCTTTGCAAAGGCCGGGATATAGTTATCTGGATTTTCAATCATCAAATGGACATCAATAGGAAGTGCGGTAACGCGTTTGACAGCTTCAACAATCAATGGCCCTATGGTGATATTCGGAACAAAGTGTCCGTCCATCACATCCGCATGAATCCAATCCACACCGGCCGCCTCGACGGCCTTGACCTCTTCTCCCAGTATTGAAAAATCTGCGGATAAAATAGATGGTGCAATAAGTTTCACTTTACAACCTCCGGTTGTCACTGGTCCTTAGTTTCTGGCTTCAGGTTTCTGGTTAAAGGTTCAGGGTTCAAAGGTTCAGAGGTTCAGGCTTCAGGGGTTCGGGATTTCTATTCTTTTTATTCCGCATTCCCCATTCCCACTTCCGAATTCATAAGACCCTATGCTCTATGCGCAATGCCCTATGCCTGCTATCTGAATCCGGAAACTCAAAACGCGCAACTCGCAACCCGCACCTCGAAAACAAGCAGCTTACCACGCATCATAGGTTTCGGTTTTTACCAGTTTGTCATCCTCGTAAAGCATAATGGTTGCATCGTTTTCCCGCGGTATAAGAAGCCAGACTTCTTCACCGGGTTTGACGAACTCATCGAATAAATCATTGGTGATGCCGGCGCTGTTAAATTTGACGCGAATGTGTCTTCTCAAAAAACCATTTTGTACCCGGTGGCGGAAAAATCCACCGGTCTTTTGGGCTTGCAGCACAGATGATCCTTTTTTGAGTGACTTTCTGTTGATAACCAGATTTATCGCAGTTCCTGAAATTACCTGATAACCGGGTAACGGTTCTTGATTCAGAATTACGTTCCGTAGTTTGTTTTTATCAACCGAGGATTTTATTTCGCCGATATTGAGGTAAGCTTTTTCGAGAGCGAGAATCGTCTCATTCAACGTTTGCCCTTTCAGATTGGGCATTTTATAGGCTCTGGGCCGGCTACCCAGACTGACCAATAAATCCACACAGCTTCCGCGGGTAATTATGGAACCCGGGGGAGGAACTTGAGCGATAACATGATCTTTTTCCATGGATTTACTATGAGTTTGTGATAGCTCTCCATAGCATACGCCATTTTCTTCCAGAATGAGCTGCGCCTGTTGAACTGTGAGGCTCATTAAATTCGGCATTGAAATACGTTTGGGGCCTTTGGAGATGATAATTCTGACATCGCGGCCTTTTTTGATCTCAGCACCGGCTGATGGATCTTGAAATATGACGTGGCTTTTGGGAATATCTTCGCTGTACTCGGATCCTTTGACTTTGGTGTTTAACTCCAGATCGGTCAAGAATTCAAGGGCATACACCACATCTTTTCCGACCAGCTCAGGCACGATGACGGTATCCTCACTCTTAATGATCAACGTGAGGGTAAGATAGGCACTGATTCCGGCGGCCAGGACAAATGCCACCGCCAGTGCAGTGATTTTTGCAATACGCGTAATCAAATTTAGATTTACAATACAGTAAGCTAATCTTATTGGGTTAAGTTAAGAAACAATACCTGTTTAAAAATATACTCTCGACGTTATGTCAACAGTCAAATGAAAATCACAATTATTAAAAAAGGTCTAGGAGCGGCCTCAAGTTTCTGGGTGCCACCGGAGGTGGTTATGGTGTCAGTGTTCAGGTGTCAGGTGTCAGCAAATCCGGAATTTTGGAATTCATGAATAGGCGAATTAATATAAAATAGACAGAATACGTTCAATTCCTAAATCCCTAAATTCGCAATTCTTAAATCACAGTGACTTTAAATCCAAAATCCGCAATCTGAAATCCGAAATCGAAAAGCCTGACACCCGAAACCTGACACCTATGTATTATACTACATCATAAGCCAACCAGAAACGATTAAAATATACCTTCAGGATACGCGTTATCATTGAACCCATTGATTTG
>JASFPE010000446.1:0-4750 GCA_050116155.1 Desulfobacterales bacterium | reverse complement strand
GTAGCTTTTTTTCTCCTGGGCGGCTAATCTTCTTTTTACTATAGCGATCTCTTCTCTGACATTTTTCACCCGCCGACTCTGGTCCGTGTACTTGGCAAGCAGCTGTTTTTCCTCGAGCTCAAGTTCCACGAGCCGGCCCTCCAGCGTGCTGATTAATTCCTGATTGCTGTTGGTCTCTTCCCCCTGTGCGATGGTTCTGGGGGTTGCCGCCAGTTGCTTGCGAATTTGACGAATCCGTTTTTCGGTTTCGACGATTTGACTCGATGTTTTATTAAATTCAGCCCCAAGCTGGGATGTCTGTGCCAGCTGGAGAGAGCGCTCCTCAGCAAGAGACGTAATGTTATGTTGCTTTTTCAAAGCCTTCAGCTTCTCTTCGGATTGTGTCAGCTGCGCTTTCAGAGTTTCGGATTGCTCTTGAAAAAACTTATGGGACCGCGGTATCTTGTGAACCGCGAGGTGATGGTCAAGATAAATTTCAGCCAGGTTGTTTACCACCATGGCAACCATACGCGGATCGCTGTGTTGAAAACTCACATTCACGATGTTGGATTTTTTTATCCCTTCGACCTCGAGATTATCCTGTAAAATTGATGTTGCTATATTCAGATTTAATTCTTGGCGCTCGTCCGGAGTAAGCTCTTTCTCTTCTCTGGGAATAATTAAAGCTTTAATTCGCCCAACCAATCCGGGTTTTTGATCCCTGAGGTTTTCGTAAATCACGGTCGGACCTAAAGCCAAAGCGACCTTCTCCGCCAGAGAACGGCTTTTGAGAATTTCAATCTCTGAATTAATGCGCTCTTCACGGTTAGAATTTACCACCGGACGCATATCTGCAGAGGCTGGAACAAACAAACTCTCCCGGCCGAGCTTTACCAGGATTTGAGCAGATGCCTCGTAGGTGGGTTTTGCCAGGAAGGTTCCGACAGAAACCGTAATCACAACGGCAAGGAAAAATAGCAGGATGATATATTTATGCTTAAAAATGACGATGAAAACATCTCTTAAAGACACCTGGCCGATTTCTGAAGCCCGCATGCTCCCCCCTTTCGAGTTCAAAAATTGCCAAATAAGTAACCCTATTTAAAGCTGTGCAAGGCGTATGCCATGCAGGCCGAATTTGTGCATAATTTTAGAATTATAGATGGAATATCATAACCAACTGATATTATGAGTTTTAATCTTAGTGACGGCTTTACGTACAATCGAATTTAATTGGTTTATGCAGGGTAATTATGTGGTAGCAGATGGGTAAAATGGAAGTATTTTTCACATGTCGTGGGAAGTTGATTACATAGACGCATAATGCCTGATCCGCGAAAGGTATGGCGGATAAAATTGCCAAATTTAGAGTGCGCAAAATTTTCGAAATCCGGGATCGAAAGTTGCCGGCTGCTACTGGCTGGTCACAGGTCGCTGGTTGCCGGCCGCTTCAATGGATATCACCGACAACTTGATTTGCCCCGGCTTAAGGTTGCCGCTGGTATCAAAATAGTTGCCAAATACGCGATAAACGGTTTCTAAAACCGCTTCAGCTTCAAACGGTGAGCAATTAAGTCCATTAATAATTTCGCTAACAAACTGTTGATCGGGGCTTTTGGCCGCAAGCCGGTTCCACCTATACCAGCTGCTATTGTTCATCATATGGTCCTCTTGCTGCTTTGAAGAGTTAGTTTTCTCTGATAAATTTTAATTTATCAGAGAAATACTATATTTTGCCATATGGCACAAATATAGGCGGATCAGGTCTCAGATTAAATAATTCAGGTGGCGGGGAGTCTTCTGATTCAAAGCTTGTCATTCCCGCGAAGCAGACTGTGTCATAATTCGAAAAAACGTTTAATATCTACCCGTCATGCCGGACCCCCAATCAAGTTGAGGGCAGGCTTGATCCGGCATCCAGTAGCATAACAATTTAAAAAAAACACTGGATAGCGCTAAAGCTTCAGTTCGTGCCCGGGTCAAGCCCGGAATGAAAAAACTGCAGTTAGTGTCGTTTCGTCAATGACGACACAGTCTCGAAGGCGGGAATCCAGAAATGCTTTGCTGACGAAGCTGGATGCCCGCCTGCGCGGACACGACAGAGAAACTCCCCGACCCCATGACTTGTTTTTTGTTGACTTTTAAATCGAAAATATCATATTAGATCTAGATACTAACCTATCCGAAATCGGTGTTTCGAATCCTGGCCTAAAGGCTATAGTTGTATCGCACCTCTCACTGATCTGACCTTCTTTCTGATTGAATTTTACAGTCCGTCTTCGAATTTTTCTGTTTTTGTAATTAAGAAAAGCCACCTGATTTTATCGACAATACATTTTTCATAATAGTTATGAACGCATTGGAAAATGGAATTTGATAAAAAATATCACATTACATTGCCGATATATGAGTTAAAACACTCTGAAGGAAAATATTGGAATACAGTTCCAGAACATGCTGCGTTAGAGGAGCTTTTGGATAATTTTGAACGGATCACCCCGATAATAAATGAAATGTTGCATGGCAAAGAAATTAATACTCACCGTGGTATCTTTAGGATAAAAAATTATCAGGAACTAAGCCGAATGTATAAGTTATAACAAACCTGAATTTATAAAGATTGAAGCTTGGTCATTGCAAATAAATTAAATTTCTGAGTGCCCGCTTGCTCCCTGCGCCTTTACTCTTTCCTTTAAATCCGCAATCCTTGCCCAGTGGAATTCTCGCCTGGAAAGGCGAGACCGACAAAGGAGGATTCATCCGCCTTTGGAGGATTCCACAGGGGCGCAATCCAAAATTGAAAAGCCTTGAACCCCAAGCCCCACGTTTACCCTGTGGAATTCCGGCCTTAAAAGGCGGAACCTCCAATGGAGGATTCCACCAGGGCCCCAGGCCCCCTGCTTTAGTCCTATATCGCCGTTTTTGCCCTCAAAAAGGCCGTTAAAGCCCCAAAATAGAGCCCTTTTTTGAAGACAATCTATGTAATTTCGGATGGTTACCGCGGCCCGACCCTATCTCTAAAAAATTTGTTTACAATGCTTTAATCAAACAGCTATCATGGCCTTCGAAAATCATGAAATCATCAGATCAATCACAAACCACCCTCAGTGCTGCGCTTCTTATTTATTTGGTTTTTGTGGTATTTATTATTACCCTAATCCCCTTTAATTTTCGATTGCCGCAACGTATTCAAATTGCCTGGATAGCAAATTTACCGGATATTATTACAAATATTTTATTATTTATTCCTATTGGATTTCTGTTCAGACTCATCCGCCGAAATCGCAAAGACCCTTTTTTTCTCCTATCATTCGCATTTGGCGTATTGCTGAGCATCATCATCGAAATTGCCCAGATTTTTGTTCCCACGCGCTACACTCAGCCCATGGATGTAGTTACCAATGGATCCGGCGCCTGGCTGGGAGCATTTCTATTTAAGATATTGGAAAAGAAGATCGAGGGAGATTATGAGGCAAGGGTTTTTGACCTGGAATTACCGTTGATGAACCTGATGTATTTATTTGTTCCCCTGCTGTGGCTAAACGGGCTTTCGATGGGAAACGATTCGGGGCGGCTCGTTTTAGTCCTCATATTAGGTCTTCTGGGCTCTATTGTACTTGTATCGATTTACACATATCGGTTTAAATTTAAGGAAAAGCTATCACCGAACAAATTATCTCTGATGGCCTTGAGCTGGTTTGTCATCGGAGCGATTCCGTCGCTATTCATATTTCCTTTGCAGGTTATGGCATTGGCATTGCTGATTTGCGTCATTGTTCAGATATCTACCCGATTTTTCAAAAAGAAAAATATAGAAGAACGAAGATTTGAGCATTTGACGCTCAAAAGACTGCTGCCCGTATACGTCGTTTATTTATTACTTTTGACCTTCTGGCCGACTACTTTTGCGTTAAGCGAACCTGGACTAAGCTCTCAGGGTCTCACATTTGACGAGAGGATTGTGCTCACCTTTCGATTTGTTGAATTCATCGCAGCGTATACGCTGCTGGGATATATGATCGCAGAGATGCGCGGAAGAAAGCTTGAACCTCATTGGTATACATTCGGATTGGTATTTATTATTGCGTTCGGCTCTGCAACCGTCATTGAATTGATAAGCGCTTACCCATCCATCTTAAGTATAAATATCCCGCAAATTATTCTGATCACCTCAACAAGTTTATATGGTGCGGTTATCTACAGGCTGCAATTGGCAGAGATCCAGCGGTTATAGATCCAAATTATCTGATTCCTGACTTCGGCTTTCTTTTTTCCACATTCCACGTTCCTCACCCTGTTAAATCCCTGCTTTGCAAGGGCCTCCATAGGAGACATTTAGCTGGGCAAGTTCCGAATTCGAAAATCCTTGCGCCCTGCGACTTGAGCCGTGCGCCTTTAAGCCTTGCCTTTAAATCCGCAATCTAAAATCCGAAATCCGCAATTGAGAGGCCTTGAGCCTTGACTCTTGCCTTTAAATCCGAAATCCAAATTCCAAAATTGAGAGGCCTTGAACCCCTGATAAGATAGCATGGTCCCATCCAATCAGCCAAATTGATGCAAATAAAACTACATATATAGCTGTAATGATTATAGATATTGACAAAACCATTTTCACCAATTATATAAACCAGGAAGGTTTGGATCTTGGGATCGGATTAAATTCGTCAATATTCTCTTTTCTAACTCCCTGAAGGAATTTATCGCCGATCTCATATATAATGATACATAAATGCAGTCGAGCGAACATGGCCGAAAGAACACAACTGTATCC
>JASFPE010000445.1:0-4759 GCA_050116155.1 Desulfobacterales bacterium | reverse complement strand
CACTTCCCGGGGCATCATGCTCAAAGCCAAAACTGCTACTGGTACTGAAAAGGAAATCCGACTTTACTCTGGATACTACGCCCTGGTAATTGGCTGTGGAGATTATCAGCAGGGCTGGCCCAGTCTTCCAAATCCGGTAAAAGATGCTATGCAAGTAGCCGCCTTGTTGAGTAGTATGGGATGGACCGTCGATGTGTTGAAGAATCCCGATGGTAATACTTTTCAAAGAACATTGAACAAACTTGTCGCGGGACCCGGAAGAAATCGGGATATGGCGATATTGTTGTGGTTTTCAGGGCACGGTCATACCATCGAAGAGGCGGACGGGACAAAGCTGGGGTATCTGGTACCGGTGGATGCTCCCGATCCGAATAAGGATCTTTTTGGCTTCCTGGAGCGGGCCATCAGCATGCGCCGGATTGAAACCGTTTCAAAGCAAATTCGGTCAAAACATGTCTTAATGGCATTTGACTCCTGTTTTTCAGGGGCAATCTTTCAAATGGTCAGAAGCAGACCATCGCCTTATATTCAGGAAAAGGTATCCTATCCGGTAAGGCAATTCATCACAGCAGGTATGGAAAATGAGCAGGTTCCCGATAAATCCGTATTTAAAGATGTGTTCATTCAGGGTATAAAAGAGGGTTTTGCGGACCTAAACAAAGACAGCTATATAACAGCTCAGGAACTTGGTGCATACCTCCAGGAAAAAGTAACCAATTACTCTCGCAGAAGCCAGCACCCGCAATTTGGTAAAATCAACAACCCGAAGCTGGATAAAGGAGATTTCGTATTTGTCCTAAAGAGTTCAGAGCCGTCCAGCCAATCCGATAGAATAACATCTGTACTGGAAGCCGAGAAAAAGCGCCTGGCGGAGGAAGCGGCCCGTATTGAGCGTGAGCGACAGGAGCTCGATGAATTGAAAGCGCTCATAGAGCAAAGGAAAGAACTTGAAGCCCAGAGCCGCAAGCTGGAAGACGAAAAGCGTGCTGTCATAGAAAGTAGTCGCAAAGAACGTGAGATCCAGAAGCCCGAGACCCAGACTACTAAGATTCAGACAACCAAGATCCAGGTACCAGAGAGCGAGAAGGAAAAAATAGCCGCTATTCCAAAAAAAGCTCCCGTATATAAAGACACGAAGCCTTCTTCAGAACCGCCTTACAGGATAGCAATACTCCCGTGGATGCTGCTAGACAGAGCAATTTATTATCAGATACCAACCTTGGACCGAATCATATACCGTATCGAAAAATTTGATGATATAAATCTTGATTCATCCTTTTATAAGATCAGCAAAAAATCTCTTAAGAAAACACTTATCGTGAAAACGATTGATAAAAGTGTTATCGATTCCAGTACTATCGATAAGTTATGGTTAAAGGGTTCTACCTATCGCAAAGATATGCCAAATGTAGAATTGGTCTGCCAGATAGGCAGAGAACTGAATGTTGATGCTGTCTTAATGCTTTACATGGATGCGGGAATAGTACTGCACGGCAATGATAGTGTCAAAAAATTAATTATTCATGTAATCGATGTCCACACCGGCCAGCTCTGCTCTGCAAAAAATAGAAGACAGATTAGTCTTTTTCATGGCTATTTTTTTGATGAGTTAGATTTATTGGTATCTAAAGTTGTTAAAAGTTACCTGAAGCAAAGACTTTAACAAAATTGACCGTCAAGATGTTTCGCCAGGTGATTTTAGGATGGTCTGGCTAGGGTAACTTCAATTGGAGCTGTCGTTTGGGCTTTTTCGCTTTTAAATCAGTCTGCTGATTTGTGAAGTAATTTTTAATTTTTTGATCAAATCTTATGCGCGGCTCGGAAGCATAATCAACTGTAAATAGCGCCTCTTCTTTATCCACAGCAACTTGCACCACCGGGTTTAATAGCAGCTCAATTTCCTGTCTGGTCACCACCGGAAAATGATAGTGTTTGTTTTTGTACTTAAGCTCGCCCTTGGTTGCGGTTCGTTTGTGAACGAATTCAAGGTGATTATCAATGCGGTGATCTATGATTTCATTCGATGAGGCCACGATGTCGCCTGCTTTAGATCGAATGTCATTCTTCAATCCCTGATCTATTTCAAACCCGATACTGTTGCGCGCGGCCGCCATCGCCGCCCACATGGTGGTTGCGGTGCCAAGAAATGGGTCCAGAACCGTGTCGCCCTTAACGGAATACATGTTAATGAGACGGTAGGGGACTTTAAATGGAAATGCCGCGCTTCTGAGTCGGCTGGCGGCATTGTCAAATTTTTGGGTCGTTCCTTTGAGATCCAGCCAGACATCTGAATACCAGATATTTCTTTCTTCCCAGAAGATGGCACTTTCTCTTCTGATTTTTTTGGCGTCCAAAGTTGTAAATTCCCTTTTTGGGCCCTTGCGCAGAATTAGTATGTATTCATGCTCGAGGGTCACATATGCGCCGGACGGCAGCATCCCGGAGCCCATAAATTTATTGGGTGCATTGGTTTGTTTGCGCCACAAGATGACCGGCAAGGCCGTAAATCCGATTTGCCATAGACCTGATAGAATTCGCGAATGATTCGGGTACAGCATAAAATTTTCATCGATGGTTCGGGCGGCATCGCCGATATTAATGCAGGCAAAACCCCCCGGTTTTAAGACACGATAGACTTGCTTCCAGATCTCATCCAGAGCGTGGTGCATCAGTTCGAAGGCCAGCAGCCCATTCTTGTTTTTTAGGGCTTCGCCAATCGCTGGATTTTGATTGCCAAAAAGGTCATCCCACATTTCAATCATCGGATAAGGCGGAGAAGTTACGACCAGTTCGATACTGGCTTCAGGAAGCATCGACATGTTACTGGCACTTTTGAAATATATCTGATGGATTGTTTGCATGGAAGATACCATCACACACCCTCCTGAAATAGTCAAATCTTGTTATGATTTTTGAATAAAGCTTGCGAATCTAGAATTTTTTTTTTAAAGTCTCGGAATTTCTAATCATTGAAAGAACAGTGAGTACTAACGAGAATATACCCAAAACAAAGCGATCGGGATCACCACCCAGTGAAGCAGGAATGTTAAAAAAACCGCTTCCCGCGTTAAATGATCCCGAAGGTGCCAGCGTTCCGGAATTTCTGCCGCCTGTGGTGGATGCCCATGTCCATCTATTTCCGGACAATTATTTTGCCGCAATCTGGCATTGGTTTGATGACTTTGGCTGGCCAATTCGCTATAAAATGACATCGCCCGATGCGATTCATTTTTTGCTTTCCAGGGGTATCGAACACATTGTCGGATTACATTATGCACATAAATCCGGTATTGCACAAAAGCTGAATAGATATATGGCCAAACTGTGCCGGGACAATTACGGACTCACCGGCCTGGCGACGGTTATGCCGGGTGAAGAAAATGCGGGCGGCATTTTAAAGGAAGCATTTCAAATCGGACTGGCTGGAGTAAAATTGCATGCTCACGTGCAGTGCATCGACGTCAGCAGCCCGGCCATGCACGAGATTTACGAGAGTTGTGCGGAGCACAATAAACCCCTGTTGATCCATGCCGGGCGAGAACCCAAAAGCCCCGGCTATCAGTGTGATCCGCACACACTTTGCAGTGCCGAAAAATTGGAACGGGTTATCAAGGCCTATCCGGATCTAAGAATTTGCGTGCCGCATCTGGGGTCCGATGAATTTGAAGCCTATCAGCAAATGCTGGAGCACTACGACAATCTCTGGCTGGATACTACCATGACTCTGGCAGAATATCTGCCGATAAATTACTTCCCGGACCTGTCTCGCATGCGACAGGATAGAATTATTTTCGGAACGGATTTTCCCAGCTTACCCTATGCCTGGGATCGAGAACTCAAGCGTCTTTGTGAATTGGGATTATCTGATGATTCCCTGGCACTCATACTGGGTGAAAATGCAAAAAATCTGTATTCGATAAAAGATAGGAATGGGGCCTATTGAATGCGGAATTGGGAATGCGGAATGCGGAAAGAAGAATGCGGAAAGAAGAATGCGGAAGTCGGAATCAGCCTCCGCTAAAGCTATGGCTGACAAGTGCGGAATGCGGAAATGGTTCATTTGTCCTATACGTCGCGGCAAGATGCCGCTCCCACTGTGGGAGTGGCTTCGACTCGGCTGAGCTCGTCGCGGGTCAGGACCGATACAAAAAATTGCTTACTTCCAAATTGACCACAAATATCGGATGTGATAGGTGCTCCGTTTAGAAGATGAATTTTGAAATGTATTTTGCCGAAAAAAATAACGATTAACGATTAAGGCACAACCTGTGAAGAGGTCAAGAAATGCAAAAATTAACCGTTGAAGATATCAACCCCAAAGGCAAACGCATTCTGATGCGGGTTGATTTTAATGTGCCTCTCGAGGGTGGTAAGGTGGCAAATGATCAGCGTATTAAAGCCGCATTACCGACAATTAAGTATCTCGCAGATAACGGCGGGAAAGTAATTCTGATGTCGCATCTGGGGCGGCCCAAAGGCCAGAGAGTCCCGGAGATGTCCTTAAAACCCTGTGTAACGGTGCTAAACGCATTACTCGGAAAAGATGTTGCTTTTGTTGATGATTGTATTGGCGATACGGTGGAAGAAACTGTCCACGCACTTGGTGACGGTGATGTCGTTATTCTTGAAAATCTCCGATATTATGCACAAGAAACCGAAAACGATTCGCATTTCGCGGCCCGACTCGCCGGATTGGGAGAAATTTATGTCAACGATGCCTTTGGAACCGCCCATCGCGCCCATGCTTCCACCGAAGGGG
>JASFPE010000444.1:0-4774 GCA_050116155.1 Desulfobacterales bacterium | reverse complement strand
CCAACTTTAAGGGCAGGGCAATTAATGTAACCCTTTTGGCATTGACCCGGTGCAGATTGCAGAGATATTCGATCTGGTATATGCCTTTGCGCAGGATCAGGTTGTGGGCCGGCATTTCCTCGGCTCTGGGATGCCGCTCCGGAATCTCCCGGATGGCGTAATCCTGGGGAAAATCAAAACCAACAACATGAATATGCTGTTCGGACAGCCAGGTTACGGCCTCATCATCCAGATAGGGAGCTTCCGACCAGTATTCGCTGCTATTCCAGCTTCTCTTGAGATCCCATGCCGTTTTCAGCACGACTATATCTTCCTGGATAATGTCGCCAGAATCTTTTTGTAAGTCTCCCAGCCCGATGGCCTGGTTAGGCTGCACGTGGGAAAGGTCTAATATGACCGCCGGTCCCACCAGATGATCCAACGGCACCTCATGGATGGGTATCCGATCCGCTTCGATATGCAGCGGCGCATCGATGTGGGTAAATGCGTGGGCTGACATGGTAAAGGTGGTGCTTTGAAATGGATCTCCTTTTTTAAGATCGAGGACCCGCTCGCAACTCACCGACCAGCGCTCATTCGACAGTATGGGCATGCTAAGGTCTATAATCTTCATATCTAATAACCCGATGTTAAATTCTCGATAAATGCCTCAACTTGGACTTTTTGTTAAAAATATTGTTATCAATTGGAAGAAATGACTTGACATTCGAATACTCAAATTATAACTAAATTTCAAGCCGTTTCTTCATCCCCTGAACCTAGGGGCGTTACCCCTATGAACATAGGGGCTTTGCCCCTATTAGAATCTTGGAAGTTGGAGTGATGGATTTAGAAGAATTAACAATCTTTAATAATTTCGTTTTTCTCCATTTTTCAACCCATTACTCCATTATTCAAACATTCCATTATTCCAGCTTTCCATTAATCCATAAGCTAGGCATAAGTTTATAGCTTCATTTCATGAAAGGAGGAAGGAGTGTTATGAAAGAAAAGAAAATGACAAGACGCCAGTTTCTGGCCACCACGGCTGCCGCAACTGCCGCCATGTCCGTGGGTCCATGGGTCAGAACATCTCACTCTGCCGGGAAGTTGTCTGTTTTTCTCTGGGACCACTGGATCCCCGGCGCCAATGATGTGTCCCGTAAGATGATCATGGATTGGGGCAAGAAAAACAGTGTCGATGTCACCGTAGACTACGTTACCTCCCGCGGTGACAAGAACCTGATCACCATCGCTGCCGAATCCCGGGCCAAGACCGGTCACGATATCGCTGACTTTCCCACCCTGTATACGGCGCTGTATAAAGACGACCTGGAGCCCATGGACGATTTGGTCAAACAGATTACAGACGCATACGGCGATGTGACGCCCGATGCCAAGTATTCCGGACTGGTCGATGGAACCTGGTACTCCGCGCCGGCTCCCATCGGCACGCATCTATATCCCATGGTATCCCGCCTGGACCTCTGGAAAGAGCACGCCGGTGTCGATCTCAAAAAGATATTCCCGGCCGGCCCCAATCGGGATCCAGCGCTGGTAAAATCCTGGAATTACGATAACTTCCTGGAAGGCTGCAAAAAGCTGCACGCGGCCGGCAAGCCCTTTGGCAATCCGCTCGGGTCTACAAGCGACGCCCAGGACTGGACGGGGCCTCTGTTTGCGTCCTTCGGCTCCTACCCGGTGAATGAGAAAGGGGATATCACGTTCGATTCCGATGAGACCCGCGAGGCCCTGGAATATATGGCAAAGTTGACCCAGTACATGCCAAAAGAGATCTATGCCTGGGACGACGCCTCCAACAACACGCACATTATCTCGGGTCGCGGCTCGGCCATCCAGAACCCGCCCAGTGCCTGGCGGGTGGCGGTACGTGATCAAATCCAAACGGCAGCCAAGCTCTGGCACCACGACACACCGGCCGGTCCGAAGGGGCGGTTTCGCGGCTCCTTAACGCGTATGAATGGGGTCTGGAAATTCAGTAAAAACAAGAGCGCGGCCAAAGACCTGCTTCTGCACATGCTGCAGAAGGAACAGCAGGACATCCTGATTGACGCCTCCATCGGCTATGACATCCCGCTGATCGCAGCGTTTAACAAACATCCGGTATGGAAGTATACGGGTCCGCCTGACGGTTCCCTGTACAACTACCCGGTCCAGGGTGATGAGTTCAGGATGATTTGCGGGTATCCGGCGCCGGCTTCTATTTCCGCCACCTTATACGACCAGGCTCTGCTCCCGAACACGGTCGCCAAGGTAACCCAGGAGGGCAAATCCATCGACGATGCCATCAAATGGGCGATCAATGAGTTAGAAGGATTTATGCGCGGTTAAAATTGTTCGTAAAATGCCGATCATTTGAGAACAGGGCAGCAGCTTTTGTACTGCTGCCCTGAAACCACCCAGGATCAAACGAGTTCATTAGTCTTGTTGAAATGAGTCCTTAAGTTTTTCAATAAGTTTGGGGGATTTTGACTCCTGGATTCCCGCTTTCGAGATTGTGTCACGATTCATAATATCGATTAATCTGTATTTGTCATGCCGGACTTGATCCGGCATCCAGTGCCGTAATACTTTGAGAAGGCTCCAGATTAACGTAAGTTCGTTGAGGTTAAAGCATGAGCCCACCTGTCGCTCAAGAGCAGGCACTTAGATCTGAAGCACCGGCGAAGGTCGGTACGGTGTTTACGAAGTTCCACAAGTTTCTTCGGCGAAAGCCTATGCTGGCTTTCCTCCTCTGCGCTCCGCTGATCGCGCTCGTTCTCGGCCTGATCGTCTATCCGTTTTTCTACTCGATCTGGTTGAGCCTGTTGAACAGAAAGGAAACACGCTTCGTAGGATTGGCAAACTATCTTTTCCTGTTCAAACGAGACACCTTCTGGATGGTCGTACGCCAATCCGTGCTGTTTACCCTGACGGCCGTATTCTTTAAGGCCCTGTTCGGTTTTATCATGGCGCATCTGATCGATGCCGTTCCGACCCGTCGACAGCGCATCTGGCGCGGTCTGGCGCTGATTCCCTGGGTCATGCCCCCGGCCCTGAGCACCCTGGGTTGGTGGTGGATCTTCGATCCCAGCCACAGTGCGTTCAACTGGATACTCCAACACGTTTTCGGAACGTCGATCCCCTGGTTGAGCGAAACCTTCTGGGCGCGGTTCTGCATAATTCTTGTGAACATCTGGTTTGGGACCCCCTTTTTCCTGATCATGTATCTGGCTGCATTGAAATCAGTGCCGGCAAATCTGTATGAGGCTGCTTCTATCGATGGGGCCAACGCCTGGCAGAAACTGATCTATGTTACGATTCCGATGCTGCGCAACATCATCGCCATCACCATGCTGTTTTCGACCATCGTCACCTTTGCCAACTTTGATATCGTCCAGGTATTGACTGGGGGTGGCCCGCGCAATACCACCCATCTGTTCGGCACATACTCCTTTAGCCTCGGAATTATGTCGACAGATATTCCGCTGGGAGCCTGTGTTTCCCTGTTCATGTTTCCCGTACTGGCTGTTGCCGCCTTCTTTATCCTTCGCAATGTCCGGCAGAGAGTGAGAGAGTTATGAAGCTCAAAGCATTCTCTTTCAAAAATATGCAGCAGAACCGGAGGTGGGCACTCATCCTGGCCTACTTCTTTCTGGTCATATTTATCATTTTTCTTCTGTTTCCGCCCTATTACATGCTTGTGACCTCCTTCAAGACCAATGAGGAAATTTCGAGCGTGAAAGGCATGCCCTGGATCATCAACCAGAAGCCGACGCTGTATCACTACAAGAATCTGCTAACCAATACGTATTTTCTTACCCATTTTAAAAATACGGTTATCGTCACCCTTTTTACGGTAACGATCTCGATGACGATCAGTATCCTGGCGGCTTACTCTTTGTCCCGCATGCGGTTTTTCGGCTCGGCAATACTCGCTACAGGGGTCTTTTTGACCTATCTGGTGCCAGAGACCCTGTTGTTTATACCGTTGTTTAAAGTGCTTGGGGCGTTAAGGCTGTTGAACTCCAAATGGGCGCTGGTGCTGGTGTATCCCACCCTGGCCGTGCCGTTTTGCACGTGGATCATGATCGGTTATTTCGGCTCCATCCCCAAGGCGCTGGATGAAGCGGCCTTGATTGACGGTGCGAAATGGTATCAAATGCTATTCCGGGTCTTTATCCCGGTGGCGATGCCCGGAATCATCGCGGCAACCATCTTTGCCTTTACCATCTCCTGGGCCAATTTTCTCTATCCACTCGCGTTTGTATACAGCAATGAGGAGATGGTCTTGACCGTCGGCACCGTTACCACCCTGATTCGCGGGGACGTGTATCACTGGGGCGGTCTGATGGCAGGTGCGCTGTTGGCCGCAGCTCCGCCGGTCATCATTTACGCTTTCTTGATGGATTATTACATTTCCGGCTTGACGGCCGGGGCAGTCAAAAATTAAGGCAGTTCTAATTGTTAATAACTATTTAATCTAATGCTATCGTAGCTAGTCAGAAAACCAGCTTTCTACTAAAGTGTTTTGTGTTTTGTGTTTGGTGTTTAACATGATAACAAGTGCACCTTTTTCATCCAAGCACAAAAGACCAAACACCTGGTAAAATATATAATTTTTGGAGGTCGACGGTGTCAAATGTACGTTTAGAAAATGTTTGTAAAGACTTTGGGGATGTCGAAGCGGTTTCATGCTTTTACCTGGATATAGAGGATAAGGAGTTTCTGGTATTGCTCGGGCCATCAGGATGCGGAAAGTCCACGACATTACGAATGATTGCGGGTTTGGAAG
>JASFPE010000443.1:0-4784 GCA_050116155.1 Desulfobacterales bacterium | reverse complement strand
CTTTTCCCAAATGCCAGGATACTGGTTCAGGCTGAAGAAATTCGCTATGCCATCTCCCCGCTTCCCTGCCATGCCCATTATTATGAATCCCAGCTAATTGGCATGACACCATCCTGGCTCAAAGCGCTGGACCGCATCGAGGTTGTCGAGGGCGAAATGGAGATTGAAAAAGGCATCTCTTTATTGCCGCTGCCGGGCCACACCAACGGCTTCCAGGGAGTTGTCGTGGATCTGCCGAGCGGTGGCTGTATCATCGCCGGCGATACGTGCCCCCTGTATGAGAACTGGGAGGGCAACGACGAGGCAGCCCATATACCTGCAGGAATCCATGTCGACCTGAGGGATTATTACCGTTCTATAAAAAAGATCGAGTCTCTCGGCGCGGCGGTGTTGCCCGGCCACGACCTGAAGGTGCTGGACAAAAAATATTACGCCTAATACGAGCGCGTTAGGATAGAGGTTGGAGGTTGGAGGCAAAAAATTAAAGGCTAAAGATTGAGAGATTTTAACCGTGAGGCTTGCGGTTCTCTTTTTTTGCCTCAAACCTCAGACCTCCAACCTACTGCTATTTCTTTTGAATTTGAACCCTGAACCTCTGAACCTTTGAACCCTGAACCATATTTATTCATCCTCCAGCTCCGCTCGCACTTCCACGCCGGCCAGCGCCTCTAAAACCTTTATAACAACCGGATAATACCTTTCCCGATAACCGGCCGCCCTGGCCCACTCATATGCCTGATAGGCCATTGAGCCAAAATACTGGGGAACATGGTAATTGGCGGCGGTGTGCCTGGCCAGATCCAGGTCCTTCATGATATAGTCCACCGGAAAGACTTCTTTATCGAATTTCCCCTGCAGCATAAATTTCTTTACATGATTTTGCAGAACGAAACTGCCGGCCGATCCCTTGCTTAAGGCTTCAACTAGCACATCCGGTTTAACACCTGCCTTCACCCCCAGGACCAGTGCCTCGGAAAGAGAACACACCGAGACCGCAATGATAAGATTATTGACAATCTTGACAATTTCACCGGCACCGATATCGCCGACATATTCAATATCCGATCCCATGGCCGCAAGGATCTCCTTGCACTGCTCATAAACTTCTTTTTCGCCGCCGACAAAAATCGCCAGCGTCCCGGCAACTGCCGCTTTCACACCTCTGGCTACCGGGGCATCCAGCATTTTAACCCCCTTGTCAGACAATTTTTTAGAGACTTCCCGGGTCGTGACCGGATCGATGGTACTCATATCGATGACGGTCGCACCTTCTTTAATGCCCTCGATGACACCGTTTTCACCCAAAATCGCTGCGCGCACGTCCGGAGAGGATAGGACGATGGTAATGACCACATCCGATTTTTCGGCGACCGCTTTGGGCGTGTCGGCGACCTGGGCACCCATTTTTTTGAGGGGTTCCATTCGCTTGGCAATCAAATCGCAGACAGTTAAATCATAGCCTTTCTTAATCAAATTCTGTGACATTGGCGATCCCATGGCCCCAAGTCCGATAAACCCGATTTTTTCCTTACCCATTTTTACCCTCCTCTAGAAAAATTATGTATTTTCATCCAGTAAATCCATCAATCCGAGTTCTTTCAACGATACCGCTTCCAGAGAACCTTTACAGGCTGTCCAATAACGCCCCAATTCCAATAAAAGTCCTCCCCCTTGATGGGGGAGGGTTTGGGTGGGGGTGATCACCCTCCCCTGAGTCCCCTCCCATCAAGGGAAGGGAAATGTACTGTTGGATCAGCCCGAGGCGGATTTATTCCAACCCACCCCCCTGCTGCCGGTAGCATTTTTTGATAACTTATCTACCACCCCATGCGGTAAATCAAGATTTTTTTGCAGTTCCAGCCCAACAACCAGGCGGAAACGAACGGTCAATTAAGGTGGTAATCGATGTCAACCTGTGCTACTAATTCAGCGTTTTAGTTTCCTTGTGAAATTAAAAGAACCTATTTCAATTAGGTTCTATACGGCTTTGAGAAGGTAATTAGATGGCTGACTACAAGCGATGTCTGGTTCTTCCGAGCACCTATCGTGATTCTGTGGAATTGATGAAACTATCCGTTGCCCTCGAAGATCTGGCGGGTGTACACCATGCGGCAGCCATGATGGGAACACCGCACAATAAAAGTATTTTGCGAGAGGCCGGACTACTGACTTCTGAAGGCGAGCATGCAGACACGAACGATCTGCTGATCTGCGTGCAGGCCAGCGCTCCTGAGGTTATCGAACACGTTGGACAGGAGGCCAACCAGCGTTTAGCACACCTCCGGATGGACGTAAAAGATCCCGGTAAGATGGCACCACGTACCCTGGAGACTGCTCTCGAACGCATGCCGGAAGCCAACCTGGCTTGCATATCGGTCCCCGGCCGATATGCAGGCAACGAGACGCGCAAGGCTTTACAAAATGGCCTGCACGTCTTTCTTTTCAGCGATCACGTGGATCTGGAAAAAGAGGCAGAACTGAAGCAGTTGGCCGCCAAACAGGGGTTGCTGCTCATGGGACCCGAATGCGGCACGGCCATACTCAACGGCGTGCCACTGGGATTTGCCAACCTGTTACCTCGCGGGCCCGTAGGGCTGGCCTCGGCCTCCGGGACCGGTTTGCAGCAGGTGACCTGCATCTTGGCGCAACAGGGCATCGGGATATCCCAGGCATTCGGCGTTGGCGGGCGTGATTTACATAAAAACATCGGCGGTCAAAGCATGCGGGCGGCTCTCCAGATGCTCGCCATAGACGATGATACCCGGGTGATCATGCTGATATCGAAAGCGCCGCATGCGCAAGTTGCCGGCCGTCTGGCCCGGGAGACCGCCCGGGTCGGCAAGCCCTGCGTAATGGCGTTGCTGGGTGGTGAAACCCGGTTCAAGTCCGCAGGTACGATTCATTATGCGGCTACGCTGGAACATGCAGCCTTGACAGCTGTTGCCCTGGTGCGCGATGAGCCCGTACCGAATTATCCACGGGATGGTCTGCCGAAACGGCACCCGTCCATAGAGGCGCAGCGTGCCAAATTACAGCCGCAACAGCGAACCATTCAGGGCTTATACTGCGGAGGTACGCTGGCATACGAGGCTCTGTGGCTGTTACGTCGGTCACTGGGAAAGGTGGCCTCAAATCTTGACGGCACGTTCAACACCGACGATGAGGCAGGCCATGTGGTTCTGGATCTGGGGGCCGAGGAGTTTACCAGCGGACGGCCCCATCCCATGATTGACCCGCAAATGCGACACCGCCGGATTCTGGACGCTGCCCGCCGCCTTGAAGTGGCGGTGATTTTATGCGATGTTATGCTGGGCTTGGGCTCTCATCCGGATCCGGCCTCGGCGCTGGCCGAGGCCTGGCGAGAAGCCAAAGGCCTGGCATGTGCCGAAGGACGGCAAATGGTATGTATTGCTGCTGTTTGCGGCACGAACGAGGATCCCCAGGGCTACGACCGGCAATGCCAAATTTTACGAAAAAACGGTATCATCGTGGCTGAAAACAATGCGCAGGCCATACGGTTGGCTGAAGCCATAGTCGACCTGAATACGGGGTTGGGCAACGTAAAGCCTTTTACAGAAGGAATCGAACTGCAACCGGCGACTCCCGGCTCTGACAATAGGATGATCGAAGTCCCGGCACATCTGCCTGCCCTATTGGCCTCCGGCCCGAAGGTCATCAATCTGGGCCTGGAGCTGTTTGCCGCCCAGCTAACGGCACGTGGTGTACCAGTGGTGCATGCGGATTGGCGTCCGCCTGCCGGCGGCGACCTACGTCTTGCCAATTTACTTGAGCGTCTGAGATAGCCAAAATGAGGAGGCCAGTCATGTCGTCAGAAACAAAATCTTCGATTGATGCGGCCAATCAGCAGGCTCTGGAACGGATTTTCGCCTCACGCCCCTTTCTGATTGATGTGCGTCCGGCTCATGAGCTGCTGCCGCAACTCGGCGATTACAGCGTACTGCATGCCGGCCCGCCGCTGGCCTGGGAGAATATGTGCGGGCCCCTATCCGGGGCTATCCTCGGTGCCTTGCAATATGAAGGCTGGGCCGCAGATGAGGCCGCAGCACAGTCGCTCATTGAGGCCGGTAAGATGACCTTTTTACCCTGTCATAGCGTTCGGGCCGTTGGGCCGATGACCGGGCTGATCACGCCCAGTATGCCGCTGATGGTGGTCGAAAACAGAGAATACGGCAATCAGGCTTACGCAACCCTCAACGAGGGCCTGGGGAAGGTGCTGCGCTTTGGAGCCAACGACAAAAGCGTATTGAAGCGTCTGCACTGGTTGCAGCAAATCGTCGCTCCGGTCCTGCGCGCCGCATTGCAGAGAACCGACGGTCTGGACCTGAGAGTCATAATGGCCAAGGCACTGCTGATGGGCGATGAGATGCACCAGCGTAACGTGGCTGCCACCTCACTGCTGGTACGGGAATTGATGCCCCACCTGGTGAGAGCCGCCCAAACATCAGAGTATCTTGGGGAGATTACCGATTACTTCACCGGCAACGATCAGTTTTTCCTCAACGTTGCCATGGCGTCAGCCAAGGCAACCATGGATGCAGCCACGGGCATTCCGGGCTGTACTCTGGTCACCGCTATGGCACGCAACGGTACTGATTTTGGTGTGCGCATCGGGGCCCTGGGAGAACGCTGGTTTACTGCCCCGGTTCAGATGCCGAAAGGCCTTTATTTCCCGGGTTTCAGTGCGCAGGATGCGAATCCGGACATCGGCGATTCGGCCATTGTCGAAGCCCTCGGGCTCGGCGCCTTTGCCATGGCCGCCTCGC
>JASFPE010000442.1:0-4786 GCA_050116155.1 Desulfobacterales bacterium | reverse complement strand
CTTTGGCGATGCTCTCTCCCACCATTTTCCAGTAGGCAACACTCATATGTCCTCCTTAATCAATTTCCATCCGTAAATGGCCCTTTGTCACCTTACCCTGATGAGCCGCATTCTCCGCGGGTATAAAGCATAGGGCATAGCGCATAGCGTTAAAAGAAAAGCCTGTAGACATTGAGTTTACGCTTTGCTCTCTGTGCCATGCGCTCTGCGTTTTGACCACAGATGCAGCATGAAACATGCCAGCACCATGATTACATGTAACCGCTTGAATTAATATCATTTTGCAATAAAATGCGATTTTTTATTGGAGGGGTTATATTGGCCAACAATTAGTATAAATGACCAATATTCAGTTTATTTCTTTATTCTAGCAGTTTCTATTTCTTAAAAACAGCTAAGACAGAACTTCTTACAATTGAAATAGCTCTTTGATCTTTAATAATTCTTTCTAGCTCCCCTGGATCTAGATGAATCGCACCGCAGTTATTATTTACACAGATGTCAATCTTTACATTGCCCCGCTCGACTTCAACCAAGCTCTTTGTGCCACACCGAAAACAATGATAACTATGTTCTTTGCAATACTTTTTTTTTGCTTCTTTAGTTACCTTTTTTCTGAGTTTTTTGAGCATTTTTTGATCTCGTTTGGCAAAAAATTCTTCTTCAGATCCTTTTTGTGGTTGAATAATGACAGAAACTCGTCTTTCGGCCATAACTTCCCCCTTTCCGTATTATTAAAACGATGGGTGTTAAAATCAGATGCTGAAATTACTCATTTTGGCCTTTTCTAGAGGGCAATTCTGGGTCGCACTTGAGGAGAATTCGAAAGAGAAAAAGAAATAGATAGTAAAAGATTATGCAGTGTTGTATGAATCTTTGATGTCAATTAGGCCATTTGCTTTATTATTAAACAAAAACTACATGGCGGTCAATGAAAATACAATAAATAAGGATAGCTCGATCACAATTATGCGCGCAGATTGAATGATAAGGCTGAGTTTAAGGAGTCCGATGCGGTTGCCTCTGGAAAATGGCTTCGGACTAACGGATTTCACGAGGGGCCAAGGATCAAACTTTCAAAGAAGTCAAACAATATGATTGATGGATAACTTTCGTCTCGGAAACGAGCAATTTTGTGCAAGGTCAAGGAAATCAAAGGATAGGAGAAAAAATTGGTTTTCAATTTTAATTGAGAGATTTTTTTGCTGGGCAAGGCCGCACAAAGGTTTTAGCCCGAGGCGCACTTTAAGTACGTTGAGGGCTAAAACCTGCGGAGAACGCCGCACAGCGAAAAAAGATCCAATTAAAATTGAAAACCTTTACCAGCCGAGTGTAAGGTAGTCATGCATCGAATTGGCTGCGATCCTGCCGGCTCCCATGGCCAGAATAACGGTGGCAGAACCGGTAACAATGTCTCCGCCGGCCCACACGCCTTTTTTGGTTGTTTTGTTGGTTTTTTCATCCACCCGGATATAGCCCCATTTGTTTAACTCCAGGCCTTCGGTGGATTGCGTCAGCAGGGGATTGGCCCCGGTTCCTACAGCCACAATAACCAGATCACACTCCAGCTCAAACTCGGAACCATCGATGGCAACCGGCCGGCGTCGTCCCGACGCATCGGGTTCACCCAGCTCCATCTTCAGGCATTCCATGCCGGTCACACGTCCTTGTTCATCTCCAAGAAATTTGGTCGGGGCAGCCAGAAAGAAGAATTCAACACCTTCTTCCTCGGCATGGTGCACCTCTGCGCCTCTGGCCGGCACCTCTGTTCTGGAGCGCCGGTAAACGATTCGCGATTTTTCAGCGCCCAGACGCAAGGCGGTACGGGCGGAATCCATGGCCACGTTACCGGCACCCAGGGTGACCACATTTTTGCCCCGGATGATCGGCGTGTCATACTCGGGAAAACGGTAGGCCTTCATGAGATTGGATCGCGTCAGGTATTCATTGGCGGAATAAATACCGATCAGATTTTTGCCGGGCACATTCAAAAAAGTTGGCAGCCCTGCGCCAACACCCACGAAAACAGCATCATATCCTTCTTCAAAGAGCTCATCCACGGTAATGGTTCTGCCGACCACCTGATTGCACTCCACTTTAACACCCAATCGTTCAAGGAAGTTAACTTCCTGGGCCACGATTTCTTTGGGCAGCCTGAACTCGGGAATGCCATAAAGCAGAACCCCGCCCGGCTTATGAAAGGCTTCGAATACGGTGACGGCATGTCCTTTGGCGATGAGATCTCCGGCAACCGTCAGTCCCGCAGGACCGGAGCCGACCACGGCAACCTTTTTCCCGGTGGGATCCGCTATTGGGGGTAAAGCGCCCGTGCCGTTTTCTCGTTCCCAATCGGCTGCAAAGCGTTCCAGATTACCAATCGCCACCGGATCCCCCTTCTTCCCCACCAGGCACAGGCCTTCACATTGAATCTCCTGGGGGCAAACCCGACCGCAAACCGCCGGAAGACTGTTCATTTCCCAAAGCTTACGGATGGATTGCGTAAATTCGCCTTCCTTAATTAATTTAATAAAACCGGGAATATCGATCCCCACCGGACACCCTGCAACGCAGGCCGGTTTTTTGCATTGCAGGCAACGTTCAGCCTCTTTGATAGCAGTCTCAGGGCTGTAACCAAAAGGTACTTCATCGAAATTCTTGGCGCGTACTTTGGGTTTCTGTTCCGGCATGGGTTGCCGGGGAATTTTCTCTCTTTTCGGTTTTTTGGTCGCTTCTTCCGCCATTGTCATCCTCCACTCATAAGGTCCTAGGAATCCATAATGCAGAATTCTTCGTAACACTGCTTCTCATCCTCGCAATAAGCCTGGAGACGAAGCGTCAACTCATCGTAATCCACCTGATGACCATCAAATTCAGGTCCGTCCACACAGGCGAATTTGGTTTGGCCGCCAACCGTCACCCGGCAGCCGCCGCACATGCCGGTGCCGTCAACCATTATGGGATTCAAGCTCACCATGGTAGGGACATCATATTCTTTGGTCAGCTTGGATACAAACTTCATCATGGGCACCGGACCAATAGCAACCACCTGGTCGATTTTTTCGCTCTCCAAAACCTCTTTCAAAACATCTGTGACAAATCCGTGGTGTCCGTATGAGCCGTCGTCCGTGCAGACGCGCAAGTCATGAGAGGCGGCTTTCATTCTGTCCTCTAAAATCAGTATATCCTTGCTGCGGGCGCCAATGATGCAGATGACATGGTTGCCGGCTTCTTTCAGCGCCCGGGTAATCGGGTGCAGTACCGCAATGCCGGTGCCGCCACCTACACACACTACCTTACCATGCTTTTCAATGTGAGTCGGCTTGCCCAGAGGCCCGATAACATCCTGATAGCCATCGCCCACCTGCAGAGTCTTAAACAAGGCCGTAGATTTTCCCACGACCTGATAGATTATGGTAATGGTGCCCTTTTCCGGATCCGTTTCAGCCATGGTCAACGGAATACGCTCACCTGTCTCATTGGCCTTTAAAATGACAAACTGACCCGGCTTTGCTTTTTGGGCAATCTTGGGTGCCTCAATCTCGTTGAGCACAACCGTGCCATCAGACATTTCTTCACGTTTTACAATATTAAACATAGTATCCCTCCATCTCGCTAACTCGAGCTTTTTTTCTTTCGGACAGATCGCTGACCAACGAACGTTATTTCAGCCAAAGAGATTATATTCTCAAAAGAATTGGTTTAAATCAAGGTAAAAAGTTGGTATCGATAACTTATGAAACTATTCGACAGCCACTGCCATCTTGATGATAAACAGTATAACCGGGATCTTAAAGGGGTGCTGAAGCGTGCAGCCGCGGCCGGCGTTGAATGCATGCTAAGCGTCGGCGCGAGCCATAAAAGCTCGTCACAAGCGGTCTCTTTAGCTGAATCCAATCCCGGAATTTTCGCATCTGTGGGTGTCCATCCCCACTATGCCAGGTATTGCGGGACAGCTACGCTTGACTTTCTCATCAAACTTGCCGAAAACGCCAAAGTCAAGGCGTGGGGGGAAATCGGGCTTGATTTCAACCGCATGTACTCACCCCGGGAGGATCAGGAGAGGTGGTTTATCAAGCAACTGGAAGCAGCCGACAAGATCGACCTGCCGACAATTTTTCACGAACGGGACAGTCAGGGACGCTTTCTGGAGATTCTCAAAGCCCAAACCGACAAGACAAGAAGAGGCGTTGTTCATTGTTTCAGCGGCAACACCGTAGAACTGGAAAAATATTTAGATCTTGGTTTAAACATCGGGATTACCGGGATTGTAACCATGAAACAGCGTGGCGAAACTTTGCGCAGCATGATTCCGGATATACCGGCGGATCGCCTGGTAATTGAAACCGATGCGCCCTACCTGACTCCCTCCCCGGAAAAAAACCACACCCGCCGCAACGAACCCGCATTTGTAAAATCCGTCCTATTGAAGCTTGCCGAAGTTCGCAAGCAGGATCCCGAAGAGTTGGCGAATATCATCTGGGACAATACGTGCAGATTATACAACCTTGAACCCTGATCTTGGTCGCCATTAGTGGTTTCAGGTGTCAGGCTCTGGGTTCAAGGTTCAGGGTTCAGGGTTTTTTAAATCCGAAATCCAAAATCCGCAATCCGCATTCGAGCTGCCTTATTTGGACATAAGTTGAGTAACAGCCGCCTCCAACCCATCAATGGTCAGCTCGAACATGGGGAAAATCTGACGGATCTCATTGATGGTGCGGGTATAATCCCACATGGATGCAGATACCGGATTCAGCCAAACGCAGTGAGGAAATGTATCGGCAAGGAA
>JASFPE010000441.1:0-4790 GCA_050116155.1 Desulfobacterales bacterium | reverse complement strand
TGGTTTTGAGTATTGCGCGGCCATGATGCTCAAATGAAAGATCATCGTTGGCCTTAATAACGTTCAAATCAACCAAAGCATCGGTCTTTACCGGAAGATAATCATATTTTATTAATGTTTTCTCGACGGATCTAACAATAGTTTCGTTAGAAAAATTTTCTATCCGACATGTCTTAAGTAATTTCTGATCCAATGATTTAAATGCTTCAGCAGCATAAAGCGTATTGTTGTAGTAAAATTCGGTGACCTTTTTGCCGATCGGATTGGAAAACAAAAGGTGATCTCTTAAGTCTATGAATAGATTTGGATCATATTGTGTCAACCATAAAATCGTCAAAACCATCACGGGAGAAAGATGAATCAGGAGATTGCGGCCGAAATTTTGTTGATTAGAGCAGAGCACTATCGTAGACCCAAAGACAATTGGTGGAATAGCCACAAAATACAGGGTGACAAGCAGATGAAATCCGCGCAGATTCATAACTAGAAGCAATCCTGCCCAAAGCAATAAAAAGAGTATCAGCCAATGCCGATGACGAGAAAATGCGTGATGCCAGATCCATGCCGCGGCCAAGGAAAATAATGAAATTCCTGCGCCAGCACTCAATGTGAAAAACACCCCTCCACAAAAGGCCGGTGTAAAATCTGCAAGGCCGGGCATGACGTTTTGGTTGGGTACGGTAAGGTAGCCGGTGTCATTTAAAAGCTTCAGGGACGCATATAAATTCAGGTTGGAGATATAAACCTGAACTGTGGCAATGATCTGGGATGTGATCAATCCCAGCAGAAGCGGGATGGCAGGATGGAAGAAATTCCAATTTCTAGCGCTAGTCATATATTCTAAATTTAAAAGAGTAAAATATTCAACATCAAACCGGTTTGGATGGTAGAATCAAGTTAGAGATAAATGGTTCAGGGTTCAAGGTTCAAGGCTAAAGGCGTAAAACAATACCCAATACTCTATACTATATACCCCTATACCCTGTACCTTATACCTTGCAGCTTACACCCTATGCGCTATGCTCTATGCCCTACGCCTGTCGTTTGTTGACACCTGCTTGTCCAGCGAAGCCCGGAGGGCGAAGAAGGGACACTCTACATAAGTGATACCCGGCAGTGAGCCCCATAAGAAGATTAATTTATAATATCACATAATTTGATAATCTGTATACTGTATGATATTATTTTTTTAAAAAGAATTTTTCCAAAAAATATGAGAGATCTTGGAGATCGCCTAAATTGATCGTTGCCGTTCACCAGCCCCAATACCTTCCCTGGCTCGGATATTTCGATAAAATGCGAATAGCTGATGTTTTTTGCTATCTGGATAATGTCCAGTACAAGAAGAGCGAATGGCAAAATCGTAATCGAATCAAAACCGCTCAAGGCTGGCAATGGATAACGGTACCGGTTTGCTTTCGTTTTCCCCAAAAAATAAATGAAGTTGAAATCAACAATTCGGTCAATTGGAAGAAGAAACATTTGCAGGCGCTCACTACCAATTACAGCAAAGCACCTTATTTCAAAGATTATATAGCGCTGCTGGAAGATTTTTTCACCAAAGAGTGGGATTTGCTTTCTGAGTTAAATATAGCTTTACTTGAACGCCTGCGGGGACTTTTAAATCTTAACGATAAGCCGGCGGTGCTGGCCTCGAGCCTGCAACTTAGGGATGAGTCGACCGATCGCTTAATTGATATTTGCAAACTGCTAGGGGCGGATACTTATCTGGCGGGGCAGGACGGTGCAACCTATATGGATCTGGAACGCTTTAAAGACAACGGAATTGCGATAATTACTCAAGAATTCAAACATCCAGTTTATCCACAGACTTTTGGTGAATTCCAATCGCACATGTCTGTTATCGATTTGCTTTTTAACTGTGGACCGGAAAGCTTGGAGGTAATCCGGAAGGCGAATCCATAATGGATAGTTGTCGGATTTCAGGATTCAGGTGATAGTTACAATAAAGGTTTCAGGTGTCGGGTGTCAGGTGTCAGGAATTCTTGAATCCCTAGTTTCCTTAATCCGTTAATTTCTAAATTCCTGAATTCATAATTCCCTAAATTATTAGACTTTGACACCTGACACCTGACACCTGACACCCGAAACCTGAAACCTAAAATTTAACACCTGAAACCAGTTTAATTTCTGCTATAAAACAGAGGGATCATATGGAAAAAGTGAATATTCTGGCCATTGGTGCGCATCCGGACGATATTGAATTTGGCTGCGGCGGTACCCTGGTTAAATACGCCCAGAAAGGTCATCGGCTATTTCTGCTGGTAATGACCAAAGGTGGGCTTGGTGCCGAATCCGCCAAACGCGAGGCAGAACAGATGGACTCTAAAAAGATCCTGGGTGCAGAGGAAATTTACTGGGGTGGATATGAGGATAGCCAGCTAATGGTCGATACAGAGCTGATTGGTAAAATTGAGAACGTCATCAAAGAAGTAAAGCCGGATTTTATTTTTTGCAACTTTCTGGATGATACCCATCAGGATCACCGGCACCTTGCCCAGGCCATCATGTCCGCTACCCGCTATATTCGTAATGTGTTGTTCTATGAAGGACCCACGACACAAAATTTTAAGCCTCATGTATTTGTAGATATCGCCGACACCCTCGACAGAAAATTACAGGCGCTGAAAGCCCATCGATCCCAGGTAATGAAGACCAACATCGAGGATCTGTCCATTGTTGAGGTTGCCCGGTCGAGCGCGAATTTCAGGGGTATTCAGGGCCGGGTCAAATATGCCGAAGCATTTCATTCTCTGCGCCTTTTCATTAACATCTAAAAGGAATGGATTCTATTTTATTTTAACTAATTAGACAGGATTTACAGGATCGTCAGGATATTTCTTTTCTTTCTCATGTTCCTGAAGAAACTGAGAAAACACAATCCGACTTCGTCGGAAACGAATATAATTAATATCAGCAGTAACTTAGATTCACTCACAAACATATCAAACTAATAATTGGATACTTTGTATTAAAATTTCACTTATCGCCGAAGGCGATTGGGATTCCAGGCTTTCTTCTGAAAAGGGCTTTCATCCTGAAAGCCTGGAAAAAAAGATCCAAAAAATGCTGTAAATCCTGTCCAAATTAAAAATTAAAATAAGAATCCAATTCCTTTATAAACATCCAGAACAAGCAATCATTGCCGATTAAAGCTAAAGGACTCAAGTGGATATTAATAGCAAACCAAATTCAGATTTTATTCCCCATTCGCGGCCGACGCTGGGAGCGGAAGAGAAAAAAGCTGTCTCGGATGTAATTGATTCCGGTCACATTGCGGAAGGCAGCGTCGTAAGGGAATTTGAAAACGCCTTTGCCCGACGGATGGGTGTCAACCATGCGGTGGCGACAAGCTCGGGCACGGCGGCGCTGCATCTCACGCTGTTGGCCATGGAAATCAAGCCTGATGATGAGGTCATCATCCCCAGCTATGTCTGCACCGCCTTGCTCAATGCGGTTCGCTACGTCGGGGCGTCGCCGGTGCTGGCTGAAATCGATCCCGTAACCTACAATATTGATCCGCGTGATGTAAAAAGGCGGCTTTCCCGGCACACCAAAGCGATCATCGTTCCGCATTTATTTGGCTTGTCCGCCGATATGGATTATCTTTTGGAATTGGATGTGCCGATTATCGAGGACTGTGCCCAATCGGTGGGAGCCAGATCGGGCGAAAAACTCCTGGGTACCTTCGGTGATGCATGCATATTTTCATTTTACGCTACAAAGATGATGACCTGCGGTGAAGGGGGCATGGTCATTTCCAATTCTGAAAAATTGCTTAACCGTGTTGCAGAGCTGAAAACCTATGATGAAAAGGAGCGCTATGAAATCCGCTTTAATTATAAAATGACCGACATCCAGGCGGCCATTGGTTTGGCCCAATTGGCCAGATTGGATTCTTTCATCCAGCAGCGGCGGGCGATCGCCATCAGATATCTAAAGGCATTTCAACCTCTGGGCGTAAAGCTTCCGCCTGACGACCCTGCACATATCTATTACCGATTTGTTATCGGTTTGGAGACCGATTCCCAAGCGGTGGTCCACAAGCTTGTGCAAAGAGGCATCGGTTGTGCCCGGCCCATCTATACGCCTTTGCATAATTATTTGAAACTGACGGGGTATCCTCTAACGGATAATGCGTGGCAAACATCTTTTTCCATCCCTATTTATCCCTCGCTTTCAGATGAGGAAATAAATCGGGTTATTGAAGTGGTTGGCGAAGAATAAATCTGTAAAATACAACTAATTACGAGAGTGTAATTGGTACCATTTCTGACGGTGCCATTAAAATGACAATAATTGTGTGATTTGCCACAATGTTGACATTTATAAAAATTCCCACCCACATGACATACTTGCTTATTTTTAATAATTTAAGCAAGTTATGCACTTCTCTATTCTCAAATCCACTGGCATAGAATATGCATATATTTCGCTAAGTTTCGTTTATCTTCTGAAAAGATAATGTTTATCCTTGGATAAATAATTGTGAACAAATTAAATTAATTTTTTGAAATCAAGATTTTGCAAACGAAAATTTTTCAGTCATGAAATACACCATCCCTGCGAAAAAAATGGTGTCAGAAAAAAATCCGATATCGCTTATTGTCGATAACAAAAACCAGGCGGCTGGAGAAACCACCGGGTTTCTTGGCTTCAGTTGGCTATTTTATTATCCCTTGCTGGTTTTGACCTGTGGTCTTCTGATGCCGCAGACGCGTGAGTATTTTACGATGTCCGGATGGAGATGGGTATATGTCATGACACTT
>JASFPE010000440.1:0-4791 GCA_050116155.1 Desulfobacterales bacterium | reverse complement strand
TTGAACTGCTGTTGACACTGGGAACCCCGCGCAAGGACTGTAAAGATGCAGCAAAGGCAGCTCTGGCAAGGTTTCAAACGTTGCCGGCGGTGCTGGAAGCCTCATCCAAAGAGCTTTGTGAGGTCGCTGGAATCGGTGCTAAGAATCTTTTCGGTATCAAACTGATAAAAGCGGTTGCAGATCGATATTTAGAAAGAAAGCTGATCAGCAAAGATCCGATTAACAATTCCAAGGAATTGTTCGATTTTTTGTTTCATAGTATCAGGGATAAAACGCGTGAATTTTTCAAAGCCATTTTTCTGGATTCAAAAAACCGCGTGCTATCTACTGAAACACTATCCGAAGGGACCCTGACCGCCAGCAGTGTTTATCCAAGAGAAGTGGCCCACGCAGCATTGAATCATCATGCCGCAGCCTTGATATTTGCTCATAATCATCCTTCAGGAGATCCGAATCCCTCTGCCGATGATATCGCCATTACCCGGCAGCTGGTTTTTGCCGGCAAAATACTGGGGATTATGGTTCACGAACATATTATCATCGGAGATAATCGATATTTCAGTTTTGCCGATCAAGGCTATATCAGCCAAATGAATCGGGAATATGACTCGTTAATCAAGACATGAACCGAGATACCAAGAAATATCCTGAATGCTTTGCAAAGCTTGAAAAAGTATTTCCGATGGGAAAAGATGGCCTGCGCCATACCCCCGAAGACTGTTATCCCTGCAGACACAAAATCGATTGTTTAAGAACCGCAATCCAGAGCAAAGATGGCCTGAAGGTCAAAGAGGAACGTATAGATCGTGCCTATAATTCGGGTATGATCGGCTTTGTGGAAAGATGGTCTAAAAAAAAGGCTATCCATCGTCGTAAGAAAAACTGTTTGTAAATCAATAGCAGCCACATCATTTTTTTTCTGAAAAAAATACCAGAAGTTGTCTCAAATATACATTTATGAGACAAGTTCGGGTATTGTCCTAACTAATGGTTTTTTTTTAAAAAACTGACTTTATTCAATCACTAAATCATGTTATGATACTATTTAGAAACGGAATAGGAGATTCCATTGGCTTTCTGGAAATATCGAGAAGAACTGAGTCAAATCGACAAACTGCGACGCTCTTATTATGAGATGTTGAGGGACGAACTGGATCAAATCCTGATGCAACATGCGCTCATCGAATCGTATCACAATTTTCGGAGTCAGAATGTTGCGTTTCCATTTGTAGAAAAAAGAGAGTTAAAACCGCGCGCACGAATACCGGCTCAGGAATATGACAATCAAAATGCGTTTCTCGTTATTTTCGTGGAAGAAACCGTAGAGACGGAACACAAAAAATATATACGGTTTTTCAATGATAACAAAACCACCAAAACCAATCTTCTACGATCCAAAACACTTCCGTTGTCGAATAAATTTGATCGGAATTGGAAATATTTAGAATCCATTCACTTTCGAAATTTTATAAAAATATTACTGCCCATTGACTATGCTTTATTGATTCAAAGAGAATCGGCCGGCAAGGCTAGAAATCGCTATGGCCTATCACATTTTTATGTGCGAATTGACTGGCCGATCACCGATGCGGCCGAAGATCTCGCTCAAAGCCTACGCTATATCTCCAAGGATATATTTGAAAAAGGAGACAAGTACGCCGAAGATATTCAAAAGAAGTTTTTTGAATACTATGGCCAACCGGTTATGTCCGGGGGCCGGAGAACCGCGGCTATTGTGGCGGCTCAGTATTTAAAACGAGTGCCGGGAATCACCACAGTATACGCAGGCAGTAGCGAATCACGTGCCCTGATTCGCATTTCGGAAAGAGGAGTTTCCAAATCGGTGTTGATGAAATTTTCAGTTAAAGATCTGGAGCAGATTGCTGAATCAAATCAAATGTCGCTGGCGGCGTTTCGGAAAAACTATGTTGTGGCACGAACCAAAGTTGATGGCATTTGTATTTTTCAAGTTACCTATCTAAATACTTACCATGCCAGGGCGCCTGAAGATGGCAAATTGCGGGATATCAAATCAGATTTAAATTGGCTGACGGTGGGCGAAGAGCATATCTTGCCCAAACCAGGTGTCAAAAAATATCCGCCGCTGCCGGTAAATCTGATTTATACCGAGACGATTCACTACTAGGCATCAATGCGGAATGCGGAATTAATCAATTTCGGATTTATAATAAAAGGAACAGAATACATTCAATTCCTGTATTCTTCAATTCAGAATTCCTGAATTCCACAATTCTTTTTTTGTTTTTATTTTTTCCGCATCCCGCATTCCGACTTCCGAATTCTATTCACTCAATTCCTAAATTCCTCAATCAAATGTTGAGTTCCTTCAACATCGCGATTTCGTCACAATCGGGAAATTTTACACAGATGATACAATCGCTCCATATCTTCAAAGGGAGCTCGGATTTGCTGATCTGAACAAAACCAAATTTCTTAAAGAAATCTGGTTTATATGTTAATGTAAACACTTTGGCAATGTTAAACGATCTGGCCTCATCAAGCGCAGTATCGGTGAGTTCGGAGCCGATCTTTTTTTTTAAATGATCCGGATGAACTGCCAGCGAGCGAATTTCTGCCAGATCCTCCCAGCAAAACTGCAATGCGCAACAGCCGATGATGTTTCCGATCGATGATTCCTCATATACGCTAAAATCGCGCACATGATCATACAATTCGCTTAACGGGCGGGCCAGCAGTTCTTCTTTTTTTCCGTATTCGTGCAAGAGTTCATGGATCGTTTTTATATCTTTGACGGTCGCTTTTCGTATCATGGTCTGCTGTGTATATCACCTTGGGATAATATAGAAAAGAACTATTATAGGTTGCGTATATGTGTGGATATTCTAATTTTTCGGATCGGTTCCTTTTTTGAACAAGGCGGTAACTGCACGAGATGAATTCTCAGATGCCAGCCGGCCGGTTTCCGGATTCATTCGTATCTGGACAACATCGTTGGGAATGTCAAAATATTGATGCGGTTCGCTGTCTAAGGCGACAGACATAAATTCGGTCCAGATCGGCAAGGCCGCCTTGGCTCCGGTCTCCCTATCACCCAGAGTGCTGCCGAGATCATTGCCGACCCAAACACCTGCAGCTATGGATGGTGAAAAACCGATGAAAAGAGCATCTTTACAATTATTCGTGGTGCCGGTTTTACCGCCTAATGGACGCCCGAGATGGCGCGCCTTTCTGCCGGTTCCTTCCTGGATAACCCCTTGGAGCATGTCGGTGATGATCGCCGCAGCTGAACGTGACATCACCAGCCTTTTTTGCGATTTGACTCTCCAGATGACGCGTCCCTGCCGATCAACAACTTCCACGACACCATAGGGTGTCACTTTTTCTCCTTTATTGGGGAAAACTGCAAACGCTGAGGTTAAATCAATTAAGGTGACTTCTGATGTGCCTAAGGCAAGCGATAGGTTCGCATCCAGGGGGGTTTCGATGCCAAGGCTATGGCCAAATTGGGCGACGGAATGGGGTCCGAGTGTTTCCATCAGTCTAACTGCGGGCACATTTTGGGATACAGCCAGGGCCTGCCTGAGCGTCATTTCGCCTTTGTAGCTTTGCGAGAAATTTTCCGGTCGCCAGTCTTTTCCGTTTTTGGCACCCTTAAATGCAATTGGTGCATCCAGCAGCAGTTTGTTTTGGGCCAAGCCCTTTTCGATGGCAAAAGCATAAACTACCGGTTTAAAGGCCGAACCTGGCTGTCGTTGAGCATGCGTTACACGGTTATAAGGGCTTTGACTATAGTCTCTGCCGCCGACCATGGCCAGAATCCCCCCGGTTTGAATATCCATGGAAATTAAAGCGGCCTGGGGTTTCTGGTTTGGCAGGTCTTGAGCCTTCATGCGCTTTTCCAGCGCCAGGAGACCGTGGTTGATTGCGTCGTCTGCAGCCTGCTGAAGCTTATAATTCAGCGTGGTGTAAATAGTTAGGCCACTTTTATACAAACCGGATGATCCCAGGATATCTTCTAAGAATTTCTTAACATAATCTACAAAATACGGTGCCTTAGATGTTTTTGATTTCGAAGTGCTCAGCTGAAGTTCTTTGTTGATGGCTTCCTGATACTCCCTTTCGTCAATAATGCCGGTATCACGCATTTGCCTTAAGACGATATTTTTGCGCTTAACGGCAAGCTCTTTATTCACCAAGGGAGAATAGCGTGAGGGTGATTTTGGCATACCTGCAATCAGAGCGCATTCACCAAGGGTCAAATCCTGAACGGTTTTACCGAAAAAAATCTTAGCCGCCGATTGGACACCATATGCGCCGCTGCCAAAGTACACCTGATTCAGGTAAAGCTGCAGAATCTCTTTTTTCGTATAGCGGCGCTCCAGTTGAAAGGCCAATATTGCCTCTTTAATCTTGCGTACGAGCGTTTTGCGATGAGTCAGAAAAAGGGTCCTCGCAAGTTGCTGGGTTATAGTGCTGGCCCCTTCCACAAACTCACCGGCCCAGATATCTTTAATGATCGCTCTGGTAATGCCTTTTAAATCGACGCCGCTGTGCTTGAAGAACTTACGGTCTTCGGTGGCTACCAGGGCGTCCGTCAAATAATCGGGGATGACATCCAGCGACACCGGTTCTCGTTTTTCAACGAAAAGCTCGGCCAACAGCACTTTATCGGAAGAATAGATGCGCGTCACTGCAGCCGGCCTAAAATCTTCAAGGGAACGGATTTGGGGGAGATCGTGGGTTAACGCAATAAATGCGCCTGCGAAAGCGCCGGACAGGGCACCGATGAACAAAATAAGAAAAATACCG
>JASFPE010000439.1:0-4813 GCA_050116155.1 Desulfobacterales bacterium | reverse complement strand
TATTGGTTATCGGATTGACAATTGTCATGGCAATTGGTCTTTTGACCGTTCCGGCCATGGCAGACAAGACCATGGATCAAATTGAAAAAACCGGAAAAATCAAACTGGGGTTCAGGGAAGGCTCGATCCCATTTGCTTTCGTCGACCCCAAAGTGGGCAAACACGTGGGCTTTTCGGTGGATATGGCCGGTGAACTGGCCAAGTATTTGGGCATGCGATTCGGCAAAAAGATTGAAATTGTGCCCTTTACCGTGACACCAAAAACCCGAATCCCGATGGTCGTCAACGGAACCGTTGACGTCGAGATGGGTTCGACCACCTACACCCAGAAACGTGAAGAACAGGCAGACTTCAGCATAATCTTCTTCTTCTCGGAGACGACCTTTCTGGTACCCAAAGACCTCGGTATTAAAACACTCGAGGATCTGAACGGCAAGCGCGTCGGTGGTGCCCGCGGAACCACCAATCTCAGGGCGGTCGAGGCCTTGGCCAAAGCAGGCAAGTTCAAGCCCGCAGATATTATCGTCACCGAAACTCACCCACAGGGCATGTTGGCTTTGAAAAGCGGTAAAATTGAAGCCTACTCCACCGACCGAAGCCTCCTGGAAGGGCTGCGTATGAAGGACCAGAACCCGGATAATTGGATGACCGTTCCATTTGCCATCGCTTACGAACCCTATGCCTACATCTGCCGCGAAGGCCAGTCAGATTTCCGTGACTTTGTCAACAACACCATCATCTGGTCCATTAAAACCGGAAAATTTTTCGAGTTATACGACAAGTGGATGGGCCCCAAAGGCGTCGTTCCCATTCCCCTGTCTGAGGCATATAATAACTATCTGCAGATGATGGTCTATCCGATTTCAGACGAGTGGTGGAAAAAATAATAAGAAGTGCCTAAAAAAAGCACTAGGCAAGATAGGCTCACCCGTAAAAAAAAATTAATCGCTGAGAAGGGGGCACAGGCCCCCTTCGATTTGCCGTGATTATTTTGTAGATCACACTGGAGACGCTTTATGGGATTCGCATACGATTTTGACTGGGGAGTTCTGTGGCGACAACCTTACGGCATATGGTTGCTCCAGGGTCTCTGGTTGACCATCAAGATTGGTTTTGTGGCCTGGATCGTTGCTTTTTTCTTAGGTATCTTCATCGGGACCCTGCGTGTGACACCCTGGCGATGGCTGCGTTTCATCTCCACCGCCTATACCGAAATCTTCCGAAACATCCCTTTCCTGGTTCAACTCTTTTTCTGGTATTACGCCGGACCGATGATTTTCGGTGAAAGCCTCGGTCGCCAGATTAACCAAATTGTTGGACTCAATTTCTACGTGGCAATTTTGGCACTGGGCTTATATACAGCCTCGAGGGTGGCAGAACACATGCGCGCCGGTTTTGCCTCCATCAGCCGCGATCAGTACCAGGCTGTTTTGTCAACCGGCATGACCCAGTATCAAATGTATCGCCATGTCATTGTTCCGTATGCCCTCAGGATCATTATACCACCGCTGACGACCGAGTTTTTGACCATCTTCAAAAATTCGTCGGTCGCAATGACCATCGGCGTGGCTGAACTGACTTTCATGAGCTATCGCATCGACGCCGAAACATTCCACGGCCTGGAAGCTACCTCCGGCGCAATGTTGATCTATCTCATTCTGGGTTTAACGGTGGTGCGGGTGATGGGCATGATTGAAACCCGATTCAAGATCCCCGGAATGATTGGGAGGGAATAATGTTCGATGCAGTAGCCCGTAATATCACCTTCCTGTTGGGCGGCTTTGCAGTGACACTTGAGCTAACCTTTTTTGCACTTGCCGGTGGCATCGCTCTTGGCGCTCTGGTCGGCCTGGGCCGAATCTCAAGAAACAAATGGATCTATCAACCGGTCACTATATACGTCAATTTCATCCGCAACATGCCCCTCATCCTGGTCATATTCTGGTTTTATTTCGTCATGCCGATCATTGCCGGCAGACCGTTGAACCCTTTCCTTTCGGCGGTGATTTCCTTTATTATTTTTGAGGCAACCTATTTTGGAGAAATATTCCGGGCCGGTTATCAGTCAATCAGCAAGGACCTTACCAGTGCCGCTTACTCAACCGGCTTGACTTATACCCAGACAGCCCGTTACATTCTGATTCCCGTCGCCTTCAGGCGCATGCTGCCAAGTTTGATTACGCAGTCGATCGTCACATTCCAGGATACGAGTCTGGCGTTTGTCATTGGCCTGCAGGAGTTTGTCCGCAGAACATCCATCGTCGACAATCTGGAAGTGCGTTCCATTCAGCTGTTCGGCTTTGTAGCCATTATCTTTTTTATCTTCTGTTTTATCGGATCAAAAATTTCGCGACACTTTGAAGAAAAAGGAAGAAAGTTGGGAATGATATGATCGAAATAAAAAACGTTAACAAATGGTTTGACGACTTCCAGGTGCTAACCGATATTAATGAAACCATCGAGCGGGGCCAGACCGTGGTTATTTGCGGGCCAAGCGGCTCCGGCAAAAGTACGTTGCTTCGCTGTATCAATGGCCTGGAACCTTACCAAAAAGGCGAAATCGTCGTCGATGGTGTATCCCTTAGTGACTCAAAAACCAATCTGTATAAGCTGCGAGAAAATATCGGTATGGTTTTCCAACGTTTTGAACTCTATCCCCATATGACGGCTTTGCAAAACATTTCGCTGGCTCCGATGAAGGTGCGTAAGTTATCAAAAGACAAGGCTGAAAAGAAAGCCATGGAGCTTTTAAAGCGTGTCGGTATCCCGGATAAAGCAGAGGCTTACCCGGCCAACCTATCCGGCGGGCAACAGCAGCGTGTGGCCATTGCGCGGTCGTTGGCCATGGAGCCCAAATATATGATGTTTGACGAGCCCACCTCGGCCCTGGATCCGGAGATGATCAAAGAGGTTCTGGATGTTATGATTGCGCTGGCCAAAGAGGGGATGACCATGCTGTGTGTAACTCACGAAATGGGATTCGCCCGGGAGGTTGCCGATGAAATCATCTTCATGGACTATGGTAAAATTGTGGAACGGGGCACCTACGAAGATTTTTTCGAAAATCCTAAAAGCGAGCGGGCTAAGGAATTCCTGAAACAGATTTTATAAATCATGAAAGAGAAAACCGTAGGCATTTTAGGCGGTATGGGCCCTGAGGCCACTCTGGATTGCTATGGTAAAATCATCCAGAACACACCGGCCAGCAAAGATCAGCAACACCTGAGGGTTATCATTGATTCCAATCCCAAAGTGCCTGATCGAACACCGGCCATCATCGGATCCGGTGAATCACCGGTGCCGGCCATCATCAAAGGCTGTCAGGCGCTTGAACGGGCCGGGGCTGATTTTATTATCATCCCGTGCGTTTCGGCTCACTTTTTTCTATACGAAATCCAGCAACAAAGTCCGCTTCCCATTTTATCGATAATTGACGCCACCGCCGAAACCATCGCACGGCATCATCCGGATATTGATGTGGTGGGTCTGATGGCGACCACCGGAACGGTAAAGGGAGAAAAGTTTCAAACCCGTCTTGCCGAAGACGGGATTACAACCGTCGTCCCGGACGAACATATCCAGTCCAGGATTATGGCCGCGATTTACGATATCAAAAATGCCCAATCAAAACGCTCCCGCGCGGATATCACGGCGGCCTTAATCACCGCTGCAGAAGGTCTTATTTCCCAAAAACCAGACGGCGCCCAGGGAATCATTGCCGGCTGCACCGAAATCCCGCTGGCCATGCACCAAAAACACCTCACGGTCCCCTACTTCGATGCACTAACCATTCTTGCGCGTACCGCTATCCGTAAAGCCGGTCTCACCCCTGTTGTGTTAAAATAATCTTTGATTTTCTTAAGCCAGAGTTAATTGGTGGTAATAAACACTTAAGTTTTCCCGTCATGTGCCGATATAAACAAAAAACCTATAGGAAACCGTTATGAAAAAAATTGAAATAAAAGTCTCTAAGTCATGGGAAAGACAGGTAATTGAGTATTTTGAGGATTTAGAAATACTTAGCCACGATTACAACCGTGCTGTTTTGAGACAACTGGGGAAACTAAACCGACTATTGCACGAAGAACTGGTCGAACAGTACGAATATGATATCCTGAACAAAGCCCTGCTAAAAACCTCAAGCGCCTTGAGCGAGCTGCCAAATGCCATCGAGGATATCAAGTAAAACAGATTCAAATTTCAGGCTTTGTATCGTTCAATTAACTCTTCCATTTTATTCCTTTCAAAATCTGCCCAAAAAATGAATACGCCCTTAAATTAGTCTTGCCAATGAAGACACAGGTAGTGTAACTAGCCAAATTATTAATAATAATTTGGTTTCAGGTGTCGGGTGTCAGGTGTCAGAAAACAAATAACAGAGGATTCAGGAATTTAGAGATTGAGGAATTTAGGAATTAAAATTTGGGTTTAATCCTTATACTTAATTCCTTATTTCATAAATTCGCCATTCCTAAATTATTGTGACGTTCGATCCGAAATCCAAAATGCGAAATCCGAAATCGTTAAGGCCTGACACCTGAAACCTTGCTATATAGATGACATAACTGGAGAAGAATATTGGAAGACAAACTAGAAAAAATCCATGAAACGGCTCTAAAAATCCTGAAGGACATCGGAATTAACCTGTTACATCCTGAAGTTCTGGATCTAGTCCAACAAAAGGGGGTGAAGGTTTCCGGCAAGAGGGCATTTTTGAAACCAGAGCAGGTGATGCACTGGGTGCATAAAGCACCAAGTAAATTTACCCTCTATGCAAAAAATCCTAAAAACAATACCGTCATCGGCGACGATA
>JASFPE010000438.1:0-4838 GCA_050116155.1 Desulfobacterales bacterium | reverse complement strand
ATGAGCACTGCCAATCTATGCTTGTGGAGGATGAAATCTACATCGCCTATCTAAAAGAGAATACCGAGTTAATCAAGCATGTATCCATTACCGATTTCCGCCCTTTCACAAAACCCCCTGTAGGCAATCGTTTCCTGGTGTATTCCCTATTTCCTGACACCTATGTGAATATGAGAATTCGGTATGAAGATAAAAACAACACACGGCTTGTCGTTCAGGTCGGACACAGCATTTTTAATCCTAAATGCAACGTCAATGTCGGGCTGATGCTTACCAACTTTGAAGGGGGCGGACACCGCGGAGCGGGTTCCACGCGGTTTCAAGCCTCAAAAGCAGATGAGTATATACCGAAGATCATCGATATTCTGCTTAAGAACGAAAATAATGAGGTATAGTGTTTAGTTTTTAGTGTTTTGTGTTTAGTCTTCTTTCTCACCCAAATCTTCTCTTTTATCCCGGTCTTCCCGGCTAAACTAGCTTAACTGTCTTTTCAGAAACTCGTCCCCCCCTCCCTTGACGGGAGGGGATTAAAGGGAGGGTGATCAAAATTTAAACCAGATTAAAGCCTCTCACTCGGGACCACCAGGGATGAATCCAGAATCAATTGGCCGCTTTTGAATCTTGCCAGGCCGAAGGGACGGATTTCCGCCGGCATCTCTCCGGTTAGAATATAATCAGCCAGGAGCTTACCAGCTGCCGGAGCTCCCATAAAGCCATATACCCAGCCACAGTTTAAAATGAAACCCTTCACCTCATCGACGGGACCCAGCACAGGAGATACATCTGGAGCCATGTCAACAATACCGGCCCACTGCCGCATCAGACGCACCCCCGCAAGGCCGGGGAAAAGGCGGATAAATTTGTCGGCCATATTGCGGGCTGCCCCGAGGGAGCTTCTTAAACTTGTTGACGGAGCGAGGTTTTCCACTTCGGCGCCACCCACAAATTCGCCGCGTGTCGACTGATGCATGTAGCTCAGTGTATGCGGCGATGAAAGCGCCAGCGGCAGAAAGGGCTTGAGCGGTTCGGTGGCCATTATTTCCAAACGATAGGTTTGAGACGGCAAGGCAAGCCCAACCATATCAGCAATTCTTCCGGCATGCCCTCCGGCGGCGTTCACGATGATGCGGGTTTCGATTTCTCCGAGAGATGTTTTCACTGCTTGCACAGCACCGGATTTGACGACGATACCCGTGACTTCGGTAAAAGGGAAAATATCCACATTTAAACGGCTGGCGGCTCTGGCATATGCCCACAGTGCTGCGTCGTGTCTGGCAAATCCGCCGTTTGGTTGCAGAATGCCACCGCATACCATCGCGGGATTTATTGCAGGGATTAACTTTACGACTTCATCGGAGTTCAACAGACAAGTTTCAAGGCCGTAAGTTTTTTGTAATTTTACATGAGCATGACAGGCTTTTAGCTCATCGTCGGTCGAAGCCAGAACCAGGTAGCCGCAGCGTGTAAACATGACATTAAAGTCGAGCTGGTGGGCCAAGTTATCCCAAATTTCGATACTCTTTGTGAAGAATCGGATCCACTGCTCGGAAGCAAAGGCCGAACGAATCATTTCTCCGTTTCGGCTGCTTGCGCCGCTGCCGATATAGCTTTTATCCAGCACAACGACGTTGGACATGCCGCTGAGGGCAAGATTGTAGGCAAGGGACAATCCCTGAATGCCTCCTCCCACAATGACGATTTCATAATTTTTTCGCAACTTATTGTTCGTCCTCTTCTAGCGCCAGCCACCCTGGCAGAATTGGCTTTCCAGGTAGGCGCTTATTCAATGTCTAAAAACCAGAAAATGTTCTGTTTTTCAACCCATGGGAAGAAAATTTTTGGAAGTGCCGCTTTGTTAAAAAATGACTTGACAGAATACCGGTTTTAGTTTTAAGCCTGTCGAGACCGACCGGTCTGTCTTAAAAATTACGGGAAAAAGATGCATATGAGTCTAAAGCAAAAAATAATTCATGAATCTTTGAAACTCTTTTCTCTTAAAGGTTTTTTAAGCACCTCTCTCCATGACATTATCGAAGCTGCCAATACGTCTAAAGGTGGTTTTTATAATCATTTCTCTAGCAAAGAGGAATTGTTTTTCCAGGTTCTGAACGAAGCCCGTAAAATCTGGCGGGAAAGAAATCTTATCGGCTTAGAACATAATGAATCCGCCGTGGGCAAAATTAAAATGCTTCTGGAAAATTACAAGGATCGCTACCTCAAAGATGCGGATAACTTTCCCGGCGGGTGTGTGTTTATTACCCTTGCCGTAGAACTGAGTGATCAGCGGCCGCATTTATCAAAGGAGATTGAAAAAGGATTTGCCGGTTTAAAAAATATGATCAAAAGACTTTTGGATCAGGGTAAACAATCTGGTGAATTGGGAGAAAATGTCAATACCGGTGTAATCACTGAAATGATATTTAACAGCATATTAGGGGCTTCGGTCTCATTTAGTGCCAATAAGTCGACGGAAGGCCTGGATAAATCTGTCAACTCTCTGATCGACTACATTGAGCAATTGAGGCAGGCTCCATAGTCGTAAATTAATTCTGGAGTGTTGGGATGCCTTAAAACAGATAAAAATTAGCCTCATCGCAAAAGTTTGAAGTGACTAAAGTGAACTAAAGTGACTAAAGTTGCGGAATTCTATCTATTATAAGACGGAGCGAAGCGACTCATAAACTTTAGATCACTTTAGATCATTTTTAACTTTTAGGATATATGCGCCTTGGCGGGATTTAGCCGGTTTAGGGAGTTTGAAATAAGAATTGCCAACAAAAAAAGAGGAAAGGAAGGTAAGACATGATTGATTTTACATTTACAGAAGAACAGGAAATGTTTCGCAAAGCCGCTCGTGAATTTGCTGAAACCCAGATTGCACCCCTTGTAGATGAGATGGAAAAAACGGGTGAGGTTAGCGATGCGGTTGTTAAGGCTCTGGGTGAAGCAGAGATGATGGCTCTCACCATCCCTGAGGAATACGGAGGACTTGGATTGGGTTATATCGCACGCATGATTGCCCTGGAGGAGATCAGCCGGGTATCCGTGGCAACCGCCATGATGCTCCAGGTTTTTGCCCTCGGTATCGAGCCCATTGTTAAATTTGGCAGTGAGGAGCTTAAAAAGAAGTATTTGCCCGGATTGGCCAAAGGGGAGCGGCTGGCTACCACGGCGGTTACAGAGGCTACCGGAGGTTCTGATCCCACAGGTATCCGTTCTGCCTATAAAAAAGACGGTGATAATTTTATTGTTAACGGCCGCAAATGCTTTATCACCAATTCCCATATTGCCGACACGATTACCATTCTGACAAAATCCGAAGATGATCCCAAAGCCTTTTGCGCCTTTGTAATCGATAAAGATATGGACGGTTGGAAAGCAACGCACAAAGAGCACAAAGTCGGTATGCGCGGCTGTAATACCGGTGAATTGGCATTTGAAAATCTTGTGATTCCCAAGGCTCAGTTGCTCGGAAACGAAGGCAAGGGGCTTACGGTGACCATGGCTGCCATTGGCGATGTCGGCCGGGGTGGTATGGTCGGTTGTGCGCTTGGTTTGCAAGCAGCCTGTCTGGAAGAATCCATAAAATTTGCCAATGAACGCATTCTTTATGGCAAACCGATTAGCGCACTGCAGGGCATTCAAAACAAACTGGCGGAGATGAAAATCGATCTGGAAGCCGGTCGCCTATTGGGTTATCGCGCGGCAGCCATGCAGGATAACGGGATCCGATGCAGCAATGAATTCGCCGTCGCAAAATATTTCACCACCGAGGCCGCGCAAAAAGCCGCAAAAATGGCGGTGGATATTCACGGGGGGTATGGTTGCATGGAAGAGTATGCGGTAAGCAGATATTGGCGCGATGCAGCCGTCTTAGGGCCCTCGGCCGGTACTTCAGATATTATGAAGGTTATCATCGGGAGGTGGGCGTTATCGTAAATTGCGGATTGGGGATTTTGGATTGCGGAAGCTTCCGACGAGCTCAGCGAGTCGTACAGGGAGCCGCAGAATCCACAGAAGGTGGACAGTATATCGAAGTGAGCAATATCGCCATGTTCTTTTGATAACTTCTGCGGTTCGAAATTCCTGTCTTTAGATCACGACTTTAGCGTGATTCGATATTCGATATTCAAAACTCAAGATAGGATTCATGCAATGCTCAATATAATTGTTTGCGTAAAAGCGGTTCCTGACCCCAAGGAAGCATGCAATATTAGAATTGATCCTGACACCAAAACGCTCATGCGCTGCGAAGTCCCCTTTGTGGTGAATCCGCTGGATAAAAACGCCATGGAAGCGGCTCTCATGCTGAAGGAGCAGACTGATGCGCATGTTAGCGTATTGAGCATGGGCCCACCGGATGCCGGCAACATTGTCAAAGAGTGTCTGGCCCTGGGTGCGGATCAGGGATTTTTGCTTTCCGATCCGGCATTTGGCGGAGCGGACGCATTTGCCACAGCCTTTACGCTGGCCAAAGGCATCGAAAAAATTGGCGCCTATGATGTCATTTTTTGCGGTATGGCTAGCAGTGACGGCAGCACCGAGTGGGTGGGCCCTGAAATTGCGACCTTCCTGAATATTCCCGTGGTAACTATGGTAAAAGAGATTGTCGAATCTGAGGGGAAATGGTGGAAGGTAAAGGCGAGCCTCGAAAATGGTTATCGTCTCATGCGTGTGAAGCTTCCCGCGCTATTTACGGTAACCAGAGAGCTAAACACACCCCGCACACTCAGTTTTTCGGGAATCATCAAGGCCCGCAAGAAAGAGATTTCAGAATGGGGAATCAGTGAACTGGGTGTTCCTGCAGAATCGTCGGGTTTGAAAGGGTCTCCTACGGT
>JASFPE010000437.1:0-4854 GCA_050116155.1 Desulfobacterales bacterium | reverse complement strand
GCCGCGCCGGCACCGGACCGGCATAGCCTTTTGTCTGGAGGGGGCGTATGGCTAAATGTTTCAGCTTCAAGGGGTTCGGAAGAACAGTAAATTGGCCGGGAGCCGAAAGCATGGCCTGCCGCCGAAAAATTCCCAGATGATCGCCGGCGATAACACGGACATTTGTGAAGGTAAAGCTTCCCCGCTTTCCCAGCACGCTGTATTCCAATTGTACGGTCCCACCCGGCGGCAGTGAGGTGAGCACCCGTGGTTCCCCATTTACTAAATCAAGTGAGCGTGGGCGTAAATCTTCCACAAGGACTTCCTCCAGACCTTCGCCTTCGTTTGTGATCAGGATTCTTATAACTACAGGAGTGCCCTGGTAGACGCGATCATCACTCAACGTGCGGGTCACCTTCAGTCGGAGTTGCTCCGGTCCGTAAAAGAGCGCTGCTCCCAGAAAGATACTTAGCAGCGCCGCCAGCGCCAGAAGCCCTCTGTTCAAAGTTGCCAGCCCTAAAAGGAGCAAAAAGAATAAAAGGGCGCATAATAGCAGGTGTCTTTGCATTATTTACATGCCTTCAATAATGGGCACCGGTGTTCCCTCAATGATGGTCGTGAGTATCTCATCTGGTGCCCCTTGCTTCATCCAAAGATCAGGTTCCAGAATCAACCGATGCTTGAGGGCCGACTTGGCAAAAAGCTTAACATCGTCGGGAAGAACGTAGTCACGCCCATGTAAAGCAGCCCAGGCTCTACTGAGCTTAAGCAGTGCCAGGGAACCTCTGGGGCTTGCGCCGACAGATACCTGCCAGTGCCTGCGTGTTTCAGCGATCAGGGCAACGATGTAACCTTCGATGTCCGGATCGACGTGAACCCCTTCAACTGCTTCACGCATCTGAAGCACTTGCTCTGCGTTCGTCACCTGCGCCAGATCAAATTCGTCACGCCGCCGCTTTTGCCTGCGCCTGAGTATTATCTGTTCCTGCGCTTCAGAAGGATATCCCACAGAAAGCTTCATAATAAATCGATCGAGTTGCGCTTCGGGCAAGGGGAAGGTTCCTTCATACTCAATGGGATTCTGTGTGGCGATTACGATGAAGGGTTCTTGGAGTTTCATGGTCTCACCTTCTAGTGTAACCTGGTACTCCTGCATTGCCTCCAGCAGGGCGGACTGGGTTTTCGGCGAGGCGCGGTTGATCTCATCGGCCAGTACAATGTTGGTAAAGATCGGCCCTTTGCGCAGCTCAAAGCGGCTCTCCTCGCGATTGTAAATGTAACCCCCGGTAATGTCTCCGGGCAGAAGGTCAGGGGTAAATTGGATGCGCTTAAAATCCAGACCCAGGGCAATAGAAAAGCTGTTGGCGATGAGAGTTTTAGCCAGTCCGGGATAGTCTTCCAGCAGCAGATGACCGCCAGAAACCAATATCGCTGCCATGACCTTCTCTAAAAGCGACTGCTTGCCGACTACGGCCCTTTCGACTTCCCCGATGACTCTGTCAGTCAAAGTGGATACTTGAGCGATTTCAACGGTCATCTCCCACCTCCAGTTGATTTTCCAGAAATTTGACGACGTGCTCCGGATCAAGCCCTAAAGAATAGCGCGTTTTCCTTCCAGATCGGGAGCGAAAAAACAATCTTAAAATACTGTTGGAAAAGCTGGTAGGCATACCTTTAATTCCGACCTTGAGATATGCCTGGATTTCCGGCGGGGTGTCCAAAGCCCCTGCTTCCATCTTTTCCCTGATTTGTCCGGGACTCTGCCGCCGGTTGTAGGCCAGCACTTCTAAGATAAGTTTTCCCAGATGCCTTGCCAGGGACCACTCGTAGTAGCCTCCCGGTGTCTTCATGTGGAGCCGCTGCGCCCAAAAGCTTACTTGCCCCGGATTATCGCTTTGCGGCGCATGCTCCGCCCTGTCTGGTTTAGGTCGCTTTGCAAAGCTTTTTAAGGAGATGAGGATGGCAACTGCCAAGAATAGGGCCCAGAGAATCGACTGAGAGATGCTTTGAAAGATGAGATTTCCGAACCAAAAGACATACAGCAACGGCACCGCGATCATTTCACGCGCAAAGTCCTGCAGGACTAACATTAAAGGGATAGCAAGAAGCAGGATGATGCCTACCAATCGTAAACGTTTTCTCATGGTGAATTCCTGCAGGCTTCGACAATCGCCGTAAGGCACCGGACTGCATGACGTTCCTCTCTTTCGCCCGGCACTTTAGTTCCATATCGGATCTCTTCAAAAAGTCGTGTAAGCTGCCGAAGCGGCTTTTTGGGGAGGCCGGCACCTTTTAAGAGCTGCTCGAATTCCTGCGGCGTCATATCCCTGCGCCTCCTGATCCCCCGCATCTCATTTGCGACGCAAGCCATTTGATAGTAGCAGCGCATTACGATATCTGCCAGGTCGGCACCACCTTGCAATTCTTCAAGAGCTTCCCGAGCTTCCCTCGCCAAATTTTGCCGCGTGTCGGCAGAAGAATTCCGGCGACTCAAGATGAAGCGAGCAACGATTATGATAGCAACAGCCGCTATCACGCCGACCCCCAGACTCAGGGCTAAGGTAAGCCATCGCGGTGGGTTGGGATTGAATTGATGTGTTGGTTCCCCCGTAAGCCACGCAGGCAAAGATAGCGTTGGCAGCGTCAGGGATGGAATCCTGCCTACCAGGGACTCGGGTCGGGCATACACTATTATAAAGAAAAAGGTGAATAACAAAAGCAGGAGAACAAGATGTCTGAGAAAGTGCTTCCTCGCCTCGGGTGATATTAGCATGAAGAAGATGGCAAGTGGCGTTAATACCAAGAAAAAGGCTAAAATTACTCTATTAATAATTGCAGGGGCATCTCCCGGCCCGGCACTCATGCTTTTTTTCAAGTCTTGCAGTTTCAATCCGAGACGAAGCGGTTCACCGGGGAGAAGTTTGAGTTCGGAAATTCCCGCCGACAGCAGGATCATTGCAACGAGCGCAACAGCCAAATACAGCAGCGCACGGCTTTTTTTTTGCGCTATCATCATAACACGAACTCTACAGAAAAATGATTTCGAATGATGAATTCGATTTTTTACAAATTCATCAAGCTTGGCTACAATCTAAAATAGCTTAATATTTTACATGAAATCAAATATTATTTTACCCAAACATAGATTACAAACCTTGAGACTGCAACCTGTCTAAAAGAGGTCCCTTGCCGCTCCTTGGCGGGATGGGTAACAGTTCACAATCAGGGCCAATCTCCGCCCACTGCTAAATTCAAGCTTTGGGATTTGATTATCTATCTCGCCTTCAAAGACCGGTCCAAGGCACTGACTTTCGAAAAATATTTAGTATTATCTAAACGGATTTTAGGCAACTAAAATATTTGATTTGATATTGAATCAATCTCACATAGAAAGCAACCTGCATTTAATCCTGTCAGTTAAACATTGGATAAAAGCTGACATTTAATAGTGACCCGTTTGTAACTATGTTTTCTTTTTAGGTAGCCGCAGCGAAAAATATATTGTATGCATCGAAACATGAAAAAAACGGCGATCCTATTCGACTTTGGCAATACGCTGACGCATTACTTTAAAAGTCGTGTTCCCATATCCATTCTGGAACAGAACATTGATGAAGTGAAAAACTACTTAAATAGCCTGAATCTTTTAAACGTATCCCGCGAAATTATCTGGCAGAACGTCAAAAAAGAAGCAGTTGAAGCCAAGGATCACCGTGTGAGGCCCATGGCCGATCGGCTTTGCCGCATTTTTAAAATTCAAGTTTCGGACCTTCCCGCAGGAGGTGATATCGAGATGTGCCGCCGGTTCATGTCACCCATATTTAAAATGGGAAAGTGCTACGATGATACCGTGCCGACCCTTTGTCTGCTTAAAGAAAAAGGGATTAAAACTGCTATTGTTTCCAATGCTCCTTGGGGATGCCCGGCCCAATTATGCCGAGAAGAGGTGGTGCGCGTAAACCTTGTGCATCTGATGGACGACATTATTTTTTGCACTGATATAGGGTGGCGAAAGCCTGCTAAACAGATTTTTGAATATGCCTTGAATCGATTGCAAGAAATCCCTGAACACTGTCTTTTCATAGGCGATCATCCGGAATGGGACTTTGAAGGCCCACGATCCATCGGCATGGATGCTGTGCTCGTTGATCGAAGTGGCACCCCCAGAATACCAGATGAATATATTCTAAATAGCCTGGGCGATATTCAAAAATGGATTATGTGAGACAAGTGATAATTGATGCGGCGGACCAACAGATTGGGAGTATCTGGGGTCGAGGAATATTGCCAACAATTCTCGATCAATATTGGCATTATGCAACAGAACACTTCCTACCATAGTTTACTAAACGTTTAATTTTTTATTGCTTACGCAAATCTATATTATTTTGCATGAGGCCAAATTGGGGATGTCGTGCCTGAACCGAATATTTGAAGGTGGGCCAAAAATTAAGGATTGGCGGACGAAAGATGAAATTTTGTGATTCTGTAGATTAGGTTAAAATCGGAGGAATTATTAGCAGACCAAGACGTTGGACTTTTTTACGGAAAACCAAATCAACCAATTTCTCTTGGCTCTGTAATAAGTCTAGCGCCTTCCGCAATTTGAGCAATTCGTTGCTTTGAGAGTGTGCCTATTTTATCTGAAAGATCGCTTTTATTCACAGTGAAGATTTGAGATATGTTTACCACGCTTTTCTTGGGTAAGTTTGCTTCGCCTTTTTTGAGCGCTACATTACCCGGAGCTTTGGATCTTTTGAGATTTGAAGTCAACGAACATACGACAACCGTATTAATTCGGCTACGATTGAAAAGATTATTCTGAATGACCACATGCGGGTGTCGATAGCCAGGTTCTGATCCAGCGGGATTGCC
>JASFPE010000436.1:0-4857 GCA_050116155.1 Desulfobacterales bacterium | reverse complement strand
CAATCGGCTATGCAACCCATGACGAGTTTCCCGTAGTCGATCCATCCAATTTTCTCTTCCCAAGCATCAGTGTCGCATTGGGATATGCTTTTCCTGCGGCGCTCGGCGCAAAGGCCGCTCATCCTGATAGACCGGTTGTGTGTTTCACAGGTGACGGCGGTTTTATGATGGGATCACCCGAGCTGTCCACGGCCGTGAAATACGGGATGAACGTAGTAACGATCGTTATAAACGACCGATCACTGAGCGGAATCAAGGGATCCCAGCAAAAATACTATGAGGGACGTATTATCGATGTTGATTTGCACAACCCCGATTTTGTTGAATTCGCAAAATCGTTTGGTGCTTACGGAAGGCGTGTTGACGATCTATCTGAGTTCAAATCCATTTTTAAGGAAGCCCTTTCGCTTGATCGTCCCTCATTGATCGAAGTACCGATGGCCGATCGCCAGCAGGAGCTGATCGATGGGATCGAGTGGTTGCGCTCTGGCCTTGTGCGAACGCGTTGAATCAGTGTCTGATAAGACCTGAATCTTGCCCGTAATTGACCATCCTAAATATAAGTAGATTTTTTTCGCGACTGGGCCGTTTTTGAACTTTGTTTCCGAATTTTTCCCTATACCGATTTAGTATTACTGTAAAAGACACAACATATAGTTATCCTGTTTTGATGGCAGCAGTGCTCTTATTCCAAAGATGATAAGGTCTCCAATTCCTGTTTGCACTTTTGTTGCCAGGCAGGGATATTCCAGTTTTGGAACTGGCTGCCGAGTTCAGTGAGCATGTCGCGGCTGCGTCTGACTTCGCCTTCACGTGCAAGCATTCGGGCCAGATAGTAGCGGGTCTGAGCTGCCGGCACAACCGCGCCGACTTCTTCATCGCCCTGTATCGACTTTTGGAAGCACTCTTCCACCCGCGCATAGTCGGGGGAGGCTTCCACCATTAGGAGCAGCCCTTGCAAGAAGTCGAAGCGGGGTTCCCACCAGTGCGGGGCCAGCTCGACCAGCTGTCGCCCTTCCTCGTAATGCTGCTTTGCCGACTCTAGGTCGCCCGCCTCCAACTCAACCCGCACCAGATCGTAATAGAGATTGATTACATGTCCGGTGCGGATCGGCTTTCCTTCGATGGTCTTGAAGGCTTTTTGGCATGTGGACAGCGCCGCTCCAAAATCCCCTATCCCCACCATGACATTGGCTTTGGCGACGCTGAAAACGAGAATCATAAAGGGAGAATCCGATCGTTCGGCCAACTCCACCATTTGATCCATCCTGGCCGTTGCCCCGAAATGGTTCTCACCGATTAGAGAGATAAAAAGACCCTGCCATGAACAATAGGCCATTTTGGTGGCGAGATTGCTGATCTGTTCCAGCTCTGACGCATATCCTCTCTCAAAAAGTTCCTTGCCTTCTTCAACCCGGCCCATGACCCCAAGGTCGTACCCCAAGTGGGCGCATGCTAAAGTGTAGGGAAGCGCGTTCCACCCAATAACATATTCGGTTTTTTGGTCAAGCTTTTCATAAGCCCTTAGGGCTTTTGAAATATGTGGCTCGCCTTTACGGCACAGGCCTTGCCCGATATAACATATTCCCAAAAAGTGCTGAGCTAGCGCTAATGCACTTTCTTTGCCGGTCCCTTCAAGATAGTCGATGGCTTGCAAGCCGTAGTGTTCAGTCTTTTTAAAATTACCCTGGTAAATGCACGCGGTTCCTATTCCAAGATATGTTATGCCTAGTCGCACGCGGTCGTCCAGCACTTTGGCAGTAGTTTCGGCCTGCAATGCCACCTCCTCTGCTTTCTCGAACTGCCCCAATCCGATATTGCTCCAGCAGATCTCCAGTTGAATGTCCACCATGCTTTCCTGCCGTGTCTTGTTTTCCGGAAGTTTTAAGAGCCGCTCTGCGGCCTGCTCATAAATCGTTACCGCTTGCTGGAACTGGCTCAACTTGTGGGCCTTTTCAGCGGCTAGACGACCGAAGTGCACCGCCTTTTCCCAGTACTCTGACAAGGCGTAATGATGGGCCAATAGTTCGTATTGTTCCTCGATTCGGTCAGCGTACAGTTCTTCAACGGCATTGCCGATTTTCTCATGGAGATTCTTCTTTTTCTTGGTCAATATTGAATCATAGACGACTTCGCGAGTCAGAGCGTGTTTGAAAATATAAGTTGTTTCGGGATATATACCTCTTTCATATAAGAGTTCTGAATCCTTTAACACGGATAAATGGGATAGTAGCTCTTTTTCTGGTAGCTCCTTAACCTGCTTAATCAAGTCATAGGTAAATTCCCTCTCGATTGCAGACCCGGTCTGAAGCACCTCTTTCGCACCCTCAGGCAACGAGTCCACCCGGGCCATGATGACATCCTGAATCGTGGAAGGAATGGTCACATCCTGGATATCTTTTGTTAAGCGATATTTGTTATCTTTTTTCTCAATGATCTTTAGATCATTAAGCGATCTGATGAACTCTTCAATAAAAAAGGGAACCCCCTCTGTCTTTTCCAGAATCAATTCTTCAAGATCACTATCGATGGACTTTGTGTTCAGAAGGTTGGTCACCATTGATAAACTTTCTCGGTTGGAGAGTCTGTTTAAGTTAATCTGATTGTGATATGATTTGCCACCCCAGGTATGCACAAACTCAGGCCGGTAGGTGAATATCATTAAGACCTTTGCCCCCGGTATGCCTTCCAAAACGTATTTCAATACTTCCTCTGAACTTTTATCCGACCAGTGAAGGTCTTCATATGCCGTAATTAGAGGTCGGATCTCAGAGCCCTTTAGGGTGATTAGCTTGAATACCTCCATAGTTCTATCTTTTTTTGCCTCAGGGCTCATGGGAATCTTATCAATACCACTGTCTTTCACTGAAAAAAGTTCCAGCAGATAGGGGAGCGAAGAAGCTTCATCTAACTCTAATATTTTCAGACCTCCTTTGACCTTTTCCCTGATTTCTGAATCCCCATCACCCTGGCGGATATCGAAGCTTGCCTTTAGGATATCTATGATTGGATGGTAAGCAACCCCGCTGCTGTATGAGAGGCATCTTCCTTCTAAAAACATCACGTCTGCGCTAGCTACAGCTTTTCTAAACTCATACAAGAGTCTTGATTTACCTATCCCAGCCTCAGACACAATAGAAAAGGCCTGACCACGACCTTTTTTGACCCGCTCAAAGCCATCTAGTAGAAGTTCAAGTTCTCTCGCTCTTCCAACAAACGGGGTCAGGCCTCTCTCCGCACTGACATCAAATCTCGTCCTGCTCGTACTGGGGGCAATCGCCCGGTAAACTTTAATTGGCTCTTTCTTACCTTTAATCTCCTTTTCTCCAAGGGCCTCAAACCGGAAAAGCCCTTCAGTAAGTTTGAATGTATCTTTTGTTATATAGGTTGTTCCCGGATCTGCCAGCCCTTCCATTCTAGAGGCCAGATTTACTGTATCGCCAACTGCTTTGAAATCAACCCGCAAATCGTTACCCACGGTACCGACTACAACAGGTCCGGTATGTATGCCGATCCGCATTTTAACAGGCGGAACATCTTTTTTTTCTTGCTTCAATTGGTCACTGAATTTGGCCATTTCCCGGTGAATAGCAAGGCTGGATCGAATCGCTCGTTGAGATGCATCCTCTAAAGCAATAGGAGCTCCAAACAGCGCCATAATCCCATCACCGGTCATCTCGTTGACCGTACCCTCGTAGTCGTGGACTTTGTGAATCAGAATTTCGTAAACCTGGTCCATGATCGAGTATGCTTCTTCGATACCGAGAATCTCAGACAGAGGGGTAAAGTCCTCCATATCGCAAAACATCACTGTGACCTGCTTGCGTTCGCCTTCTATGCGATCCCTTTGAGATAGAATTTTCTCCGTAAGACCTTTGGGAAGGTATTTTTGAATTTTGCTTATTTTTTCATCGAAAGAGAGGTCTGTAGGGGCTTTTTGGGAAAGTTGGCTCAGGTTAAATCCGCATTCATCACAGAATAAGCTGTCTGGAGTAATTACAGTACTGCATTTTGGGCAGATGAGTTCGAGTTTAGCTCCGCATTTCTTGCAGAACTTGGCCCCTTCACGATTGTCAAACCGGCATTCTGGGCATTTCATTATAATGCCCTCCTTTATATTTTAGCAGTTTGAAATAGTGTGAAGGAAATCTATAGGATTACATGAGAAATATCTTATTTAATATACGATGTCAAATGTGAGTATACACAATATATTGTGTTCAGGTAACAAAGCGGATTTTGCAGATATGACCTGTTAAAACTCAAATATCACTAAAGTTTCGATTTAATTGAGAATTTAAAAGTTTTAGCAATTTTACGGATACAAAACGAATATCACATTAATTACTTATTTATGGACGTTCCCTTATATTTCAAAATAAGAGATCACGATAGTTGGTTTTTATCGAAGATATCTGAATTGGTTACACTTGCAGTAGTTGTAATGTTTTAACCGATCGTAAAGCTCCATCAATTCTCCCAAAATAAATATCCAAAATGAATTTAATTCCGTCATCATCCAGTTGTTCAATTCTTTCACTTTTCTGCCGCGCCGCTGATATTGTATTGCTAAGCACGCTGTACAATAGTCCTCGTCGAATATTATCCCAGCATTGGTCTAAACTATAATCAATTTCCACATGTTCCAACAGAGTATTATGGTAAAGCTTCACAAGGGAATCCTGATAAAGCTCACGTTGCTCTTGTGTTAAACCTAATGTGATGATTCGCGCCAGATCCTCACCCGCACAACCATTATGAACCGCTTCCCAGTCAAACACAGCAAACCGGCCTTCATTATTGGACTGAAAAAAAATATTTCCTGGGTGGTAGTCACCGTGAACAAGGGTTAGTGAA
>JASFPE010000435.1:0-4857 GCA_050116155.1 Desulfobacterales bacterium | reverse complement strand
TCGGGCCCGTAAACTTTTGGGCAACTCCCATCCGAGGTTGCGTGACGAAGCGTTAAACACGGTGCTCACCCTGAAAGCCAGTGATGCTGAACAGCTGGTTATCGAAGCATTAAATGACCCGGATGATAAGGTACGCTGGCGGGCGACATCGGCCCTGACCGAACTGTCGCCATTGACAGAATCGTCGATCGAGCAAATACTGAATATGATTACTACCGACCCCCCAGAAGAAGATGCCATCAAACATATCCGCAAAGTCTCTCAGCTGATCACGTCTCTGGGGGTCTTGGATGGTCTTCGCAATCTGGTATTGGTGGAAGATACGCTATTGGTTATCGCCCAGAAATTATCCGAGCAAAAAAAAGGTATCTTAAAACGGCTCAAGAAATCCAGCGAAACCGATCAAACTCCAATTATTTCGGCCACCATCACAACGCTGGGGAAAATTGGCACACCAAAATCCGAAGCATTCCTGGCCAAGCTGGCCGGTAGTAAAACCAATCAGGCCGAACCTGCCCAAAAAGCCGTAGATAATATCAGAATGCGTTATGCCAAACAGGCTGCAAATGCCCCCGCCAGCGCCTGAGCCAATTATCGTAAATTCCAAATTACAAATCCCAAATATCAACCGGATCTTCCAAATTTCTTAGCGTAGGTGGCCGCACCAATTCCGGCTACACAACCCTCGCCAACCGCTTTGGCCATCTGCCACGGCGGCCCGCAAATATCTCCGGCGGCATAAATCCCCGGGATATTGGTTTCCATCTTTTTGTTGGTTTGAATGTATTTCATCTCGTCATCCAACTGAATACCCAGATGTGTTGCCAGTTCCATAACCCCCTTGGCACCGAGTTCGATAAAAATGCCGCTCACTGAAACTTTAGTACCGTCAGACAGCTTAATCTGTTCTAGGTTGCTGTTTCCGGTTATTTCTTCAATTTTCTTATTTTCATGAATGATGACGCTACTTTTCAGAAGATCATCCTTAAGGGCATCGGTGACTTCCAGTCTATCACAAATAAGATGTACACTTTTGGCATAATTTAGCATGGTCAGTGCACCGCTCACCGCCGCACTGGCCCCACCTGCCACGACCACATCTTCATTTTTATAAAAATTGGCGTCACATTCGACACAGTAACTCACACCGCGACCCAAAAATTCGTTTTCACCTTTGACGCCCAATTTCTTGCGTGCCGTACCGGTGGCAATAATAATTGTTTTGCTCTGAAGTTCTAAATTGCTCTCGGTGATGATTTTGAAAAATTCTCCGTTGCGGGATATGCTTAAAACATCATCATCGAGGAGGGTGGATCCGAAGTTAGTCGCCTGCTGTCTGCCCACATCTAGCATTTCTTCACCGGAGACATTAAAAAGGCAGCAAAAGTTTTCAACATGGGCGTGAAACAGGCTGCTTTTGGTCTCTTTGCCCATCACCAGAACAGAGACTTTTTTGCGGGCGGCATGAATGGCAGCCTGCAGGCCGGCCGGGCCGGTGCCGATAATAACAACATCAAATTCTTTCTTTTCAAGCATTTTCAACTCCTGTACTATCGTAGACGTTGCAGGGATTTACTTATCCATTTCGGGTTTGAGATCACCGATATTAGGGCCAATAATAAGCATCGCCGATTAAATTACAAACTAAGCAGTCACCAACAATAGTCAAGAAGAGGCAAGCTTAGAGGCTGTTGACAGAGGAGGCGGCCAAACAGTCACGATTATAATTTTTGTTTTACGGACACGACTTTGCTTTGCAGCCGTCCGGCAGGCCCTTTGCGATAATCCGCCTTGAGTCCCAAATATACACGGCTACAGTCTTTAGCAAGCGCCTGGAAGCATTTGTCCACCACCGCCATTACCTCGGGCCACTCCCCTTCTATGCTGGTACCCATGGCGGTAAGTTCATAGGGCAATTTACTTTCTTCAATGATTTTGATCGCGCGGGCAACATAACTGCTAAGGCTTTCACCTTTGTCTAGAGGGAAAACCGAAAAATTGATAATTACACTCATAATAAACCTCCTGTTGATTTTCCAATTTGACATACATTTTACTTGTCTTTATATTCTCAAAGGCTAAAAAGCAATTCGAATCTAACGAGTAGAAATACACCGGGGGTATGCATGCAAGAAATTAATCCTGTAAATTATCAGATTCATTTAATCCCGGACCTAATCAATTTCAGCTTTGCCGGAACCACGAAAATTCAGTTTGAGGCTAAAAACCCGATCGATGAGATAACCGTCAACATTTTAGAACTCGCCATCTGGAACTGCAAAGTTACGGCAGATGATCTTGTTGTGGAGTGCCCTTTTCTGGTAAATACCAAAAACGAAGAACTGCGTATATTGCTGCCCAAAGCCATGTCCGGAAGGATTATGGTCACCATCGACTACCAGGGACACATAAACAATAAGATGGTCGGCTTTTACCGCAGTACTTATATCAGAGGAGAGGAAACCAGATATATTGCGGTAACCCAATTTGAAGAAAGTGATGCCCGACGTGCCTTCCCGTGCATGGATCATCCGGCCAGAAAAGCGACCTTTGATGTTAAAATCGATGTAGATCCACATCTCGTGGCGATCTCAAATAGCACGGTTAAAGAGAAGCGCCAACTTGAAAATAGAAAGAAACGGGTCGTATTCGAACAAACTCCAAAAATGTCTACCTATCTGTTGTTTTTCGGCATTGGTGAATTTGAATTCACCCAAGACTCAACCGATCCCCGCGTACGTGTCGTGACGTTACCGGGTATGAAGAAATATGCCCAATTCGGCCTTGAATTCACTCGCAAATCGCTGGCGTACAGTGAGGCCTATTATGGAGTCTCTTATCCGCTTTCAAAGCTTGACATGATAGCGATTCCGGATTTCGCTTACGGCGCCATGGAAAACTGGGGGGCCATCACCTTCCGAGAAAACCTGTTATTGCATTATCCCGACATCACATCCAAAGCCGGAGAAGAACGAATCTGTGAGGTCATTGCTCACGAAATCGCGCATCAATGGTTTGGCAACCTGGTCACACCCTCAGACTGGAAATATCTCTGGTTAAATGAAAGCTTTGCGACGTATTTCGGGTTTGGTGTTGTCGATCACTACTATCCGCAGTGGGATACCTGGGAACAGTTTCTGCAAAGCCAAACCGGCACTGCCATGGCCAGAGACGCTCTTGGCGAAACCTTTGCCATCGAAATCCCGGGGGGCGAGCACATCGTAATTAATGCCAGCACCGCCCCCATCATTTACAATAAAGGCAGCAGTATTCTCAGGCAAATTCAGGGATACATCGGCAATCAAAACTTTAAAAAGGGATTGCAACATTACCTGAAAACTTACGAATATGAATGTGCCGCCAGCCATCATCTGTGGGAATCCTTTGAAACGGTATCCAACCAGCCGATTCGTTTGATGATGAAAAGCTGGATCGAACAGCCCGGCTTCCCGATGGTGGGGGTTCGACGCGAGGGCAATGAATTGATATTGAGCCAGAAACGCTTCACGTTTTTACCGAATAAATTCGACCAGACATGGATCATACCGCTGACGATCAAATTGTTCACAGACAGGGAGGATTCGCAAGAATTGACCGTTCTCCTGGATGAAGCCGAAAAAACCATTGAGATTGAAGAAAATACGATCGCCTATAAAGTCAATCATCAGCAAACCGGATTTTACCGCGTCAAATACGCCGATTCTAATAATCTAGCAGAGCTGGGTAAGCGGGTCAAAAATCGGAACCTGCCCCCGGAGGATCGCTGGGGGCTTCAAAATGATTTGTTTGCGTTGGTTAGAAGTGGTGACACCTCCTTGAATGACTATTTGCGGTTCCTTGCTTATTATGAAAATGAAGATTCCTATCTGCCACTAACCAGTATCGCCACGAACCTGTTTACGGCTTACCTGATCATGGATCAAAATCAAAAAGCGAATATATCATCCCTGGCAAAAACCTGGTTTGAGACCATTCTCTCAAAAATTGGCTTTGAACCGGCTGCAGGGGAAAAGCACACAACCTCCATACTACGGGAACAACTCATATGGGAAGCTGCAATTTGTGGCTCAACAAAAACGATTCAATTTGCTAACAAAAAATTTTCGTCTTTGATGCAGAATGCTTCCGTTCATGCGGACATAATGAAAAGTGTCATGCAAGTGGGTGCATTAAACGGTAACATGCAGGTATTCACCTGGCTTGATGAAAAATTTCAATCATCTCAAATTGAGCATGAGCGTATGAATATTTTAATTGCCCTCGGCTGTTTCCAAAATCCGGAGCTTATTAAAAAAGCCCAAAACTACGTCTTGGAAAAAGTTCCGGCCCGCAATACATTTATTCCAGTGGTAGCCATGGCCTCAAATCCATTCGCCATACCGTTGATGTGGGATTGGTATGTCTCCAATCTTGCCCGTATCGAAAAATTTCATCCCATGCTTTACGAGCGTGTGGTTGCTGCCATCATTCCGATCGCCGGCCTGCAAAGAGCCGATGAGGTCAAAGCGTTTTTTGAAGACTACATGAAAAAAACCAGCAAAGCAGCAGATGTGATCAAGCTATCTCTCGAAAGACTGGAAATAAATCTACGCATACGTGCGGCAAATTAAGGTGTTGCGGTCTCTGGTGTCAAGTATCGGCAGGTAAATTTAAGAATTGCGAATTCAGGAATTTAGGAATTGAAGGTATTCTGTCGATCTAATTCCTGAATCCCTCAATTTTTAAATTCCGTAATCACTGTATTAAGAATAGTTACTATTATGCATCTGTTGACTTTAAGGCGGTTTTCTGTATACATGACAGCTTGCGATCAACTGATGTGTTGAACACTTGGGCCAAATTTGTTATGGCACAACA
>JASFPE010000434.1:0-4901 GCA_050116155.1 Desulfobacterales bacterium | reverse complement strand
ATGACGGTCTCATATTCCGGCCGCCCGCCCTTAAAGCCTTTATACTTGCCGTCGGGGATTTCAACCTCGGCCTTGCAATGCACCGGACAGCGGTGGCAGCTAATCCTGCGCGTCACATAGTTTACCAGATGCCGCCCGTCAATATCCCTGGCCTGGCCAAATTGTATCTTGCGATAGTTCCGCGTGCCCAGGAGACCTAACAAATGCGACTCAAGGATATCTCCGGAGCTGCCCCAGGTAGAATAATCCCGATAACGGGACACGCTGGCCTTCACTTGGCGAATATAGTCTTTGACCAGCCTTGAGATTTCGGCATCCATTTTCTGCTTTCCACGTGGACCATGGACCACGATCGCCTTGAGATTTTTGGAGCCCATGACCGCTCCCATGCCGGTGCGGCCTGCGGCGTGGTCTGCGCCGAGCATGATGCAGGCGTAACGCACGCCGTTTTCCCCAGCCGGCCCGATGGACATTATTTCCAGTCTTTTGTTTCCAAGATCCGCCTTAAGTCGCCGCTCTGTTTCGCTCGTGTTCAGGCCCCAAAGCCCTCCGGCATCCTTTATCTCTATACCATCCGGACTTGCCTCCAAAAATACCGGTTTGGGTGATCGTCCTCGGATGACCATACTTCGGATGCCACAAGTGCGCAGCTTAACACCGAAAAAACCACCCACGTTTGAGCTGCCCATCAGTCCGGAAAGTGGAGATCTGGCGCTGAGTTGAATCCTTGATGAGGAGGGCGCTGCCGTGCCGGTAAGCAATCCGCAGCTGATCACCAGGACATTTTCCGGTTCCAGGGCACCATCTGTTAAAGAAATATGGTTGTATAAATACCAGCTATTGAACCCGAGCCCACCCAGAAAGGTTCTGGCCATGTCAGTAGAATAGTCAGCGGCTGTTACCTTGCCTGTTGTCAAATCCACTTCGACGATTTTTCCCGAAGACATCTTGTAAGTCTCCTTATGACCGCTGTTAATGACATATCACACCTGCAGTCTAATAAAAACCAAATTGAACCCGGACAGCATCAGAATCTTAATTGTTATTTCTTGCCTTTTGTGGCAAACAATTTTCATAGAGATACGGCACATATTTACTACCATTCAATCCGAATGTCGAAATTCGAGCTTAAAAGAAAGGAGTTCTTCTCGTGAAAGGAAAACCAATAATACCTCCGGTGCATCTGAGCGCCACTTACAAATTTGATAACTCGGATGACTTAATCGATGTCGTGCAAAACCGCAGCGGTTATATATATTCAAGATGGGACAATCCGTCTGTGGTGGAAGTTGAACACGCGGTGGCCGCCATGGAAGGTTATGATAAGGCCCTGGGATTTGGTTCCGGTATGGCGGCCATCACCACGGCGCTGATGGCGAATATTACAGCCGGAAGCAGAGTCATCTCCACCCAAGAAGTCTATGGCGGTACCTATGAATTTTTGAATGATATTTTGCCCAGATTGAATATCGAAACAGTTCTGATAAACTGCTGGAAAACCCAACAGATTCAGGAGGAAATCGAAAACGGTGCCTCGATACTTTACCTTGAAACCCCCACCAATCCTCTCTTACGGGTTGCGGATATAGTGCCTCTGGCCCAAACCGCACATCAAAAAGGCGCCATCGTAATGCTTGATTCGACATTCGCATCGCCGATCAATCAGCGCCCGGTTGATCTTGGGGTGGATATCGTCATCCACAGCGCCACAAAATATCTCGGCGGCCATCACGACATTACCGCCGGCTTTGTTTGTTGTAATAATCAGCATTTTGACACCATCTGGACCTATCGAAAAATTATGGGCGGTGTCATGGACCCTCTAAGCGCTTTTTTGGCATTACGCGGAATTCAAACGTTGGAATTACGAATTCAGCGACAAAATGAAAATGCCATGAAAATTGCCGAATTTCTTCAGCAACATAAAAAGATAAAAAAGGTTTACTATCCGGGGTTGGCTTCCCATCCCGATCATGACATCGCCAAACGACAAATGATCGGTTTTGGAGGCATGCTCAGTTTTGAAGTCAACGGGGATTTTGATGAAACCAAACATTTTATGGACGGGTTGAAGGTAATCAAGCTGGCCACCAGCCTCGGGGGTGTCACCAGTCTGGCCAATCAACCCGTCACCAATACCCACGCTGCTTTAAGCCCGGAAAATCGTGCCAAGGCGGGTATCAGTGAGAGTCTGGTCCGGCTGTCTGTTGGCGTGGAGCAGGTGGAAATCTTAATTGAGGACCTCAAGCAGGCGCTGGAAACCGTGTGATAAAGGTTTCAGGTGTCGGGTGTCAGGTGTCAGGTGTCAGGCCTGTCAATTCCGGATTTCGGATTGAAAGTCTCTGGTATCTGGCTCCTGCATACTGGTTATGCATAGCGCAAAACGCAAAGCGTTGAAAACATCAAGACCAATATAGTATTTTATTTCTTAACCCTATGCGCTATGCGCCATGCCCGTGGTATGTTGACTGCTGACACCCGACTGTCCGCCTTAGTCTGGAGGGGTAGAGACGGGGACTTTTCGATTAGACACGAATTACTGGCGCCAAGCGTTCGACGCCTTCCACTAGGTCCTCTTTGCCGTAAAAGGCAAAGCAGAACCGCAGGTAATTACGCAGGCCGCTGGTGCTTGAAAACTTGATACCAGGCTGAAAACCGACCTGGTGCTTTTCTGCCTCGGCAAGCAACCTTTCGGCATCCGTTCCCTCAGGCAAATAAGACCAGATAAAGTAACCCCCGTCCGGTTCCGTATAGCTGAGAGCGGGTATGTGTTGACGCAGTGCTTTACTCAAGGCGACCATGCGGTCACGGTAAATTTTTCTCAGGAAATTCAAGTAATCTTTTTGCAAACCAAGTTCTATCATGCTGTTCACAATACTGGAGACAAAAGGATTCAATCCACCGCCACTATCAAGGTAGCCGCAGACAATAAACGGTTCCAGCAACGAAGGATCGGCCTGCATCCATCCGAGCCGCAGTCCCGGAGCAAGAATTTTGGAAAATGATCCCAGTGAAAGAACCCGCGCCGAGGTATCGTAATAAATCATTGGCTCTGGGGGAGTAGACGTATAGGCCAGCATTTGATAGACTTCATCGGCGACGACAAGAAAGTCATATTTCTCGCTTAGACTGACAAGTTTCTCACGTCGATCTGCAGTTAAGGTTACGCCCGTCGGATTATGAAAAGTCGGTATTGTATATACAAAAACAGGTTTGTGCTTTACCAATTTTTGTTCTAAAGCCTCAATGGTCAGACCATTTTCATCGATAGGCGTACTAATGATCTTTAGCTCATAATCGTTAAAGATACGCAAGGCGAGATGGTAGGAAGGCTCTTCAACAATAACCGTGCTGCCCGGGCGAGTGTGAAGCGCACAGATTTGATCCAGTGCCTGCGAAATTCCGGCAGTGATAAACAGATGATCCGGATCTACAGGTTTGCCGTATTCCTCGCTCAAAAATTGTGCCAGTGAGATCCTGAAGTTGCCATCACCTTGCTGCATGCCATACTGCAATATGCTGCGATCTCCTTGCTCCAACCGATGCGCCGCCGCCTTTGCCATCCGATCTAAAGGAAGAATGTCTATGTGAGGCTGACCGATTCCAAAATCGATCCAGCCTTCCGGGACGCTAATCTGAGCAACCTGAACTTTGGTCATTGTTCCTCCCATTGCGATAGCTTGCTGCTTATTTTATGACTGGAGAATAAGAAAATTTCGAAATTGTGTCAAACAATAAAAATACTCTTGCGCTCCTTTCCGCCAGGGAATACATAATATTCGATGCTAACCAGGGCATAACTTAAACCAAAGGAGGGTTCCAATGATTTATCCGGAAATAAACTTCAAGCCAAGAATGCAGGTCATCAACGATGATCAAATTGCGCAGATTCATTGTGCCACATTGGAGATTTTGGAACGCACCGGTGTTCAAATAACGAGTCCAAAAGCACAGGAGTTGCTGGACGGTGCTGGCGCCAAGATAATTGGCGACCGGGTTCGATTTCCAGCCTGGATGGTAGAAGACGCAATTCAAAAGACGCCTTCCCGGGTGGTACTGGGAAACCGCAATGGTGAACGCAGCGTATTCCTGGAAGCAGACAAATACTGGTTTGGCCCCAGTATCGACTGTGTTGATTACCTGGATCCTTTCACCAATGAGCGGAGTAGATTCAACAGTGATCATTGTCGTATCACCGCTACACTGGCAGATGCGCTGCCGAATTACACATGGGTGATGACCATCGGAATGGCGGGTGATGTATCGCCCGAAATGGCAGATCGTGTGATTGCCAGGCAGGCTCTGACATATTGTGAAAAACCGCTGGTATTTTGTTGCAAGGATCTCAACAGCACCCGCGACATTTATGATATGGCCATGTTGATCGCCGGCGAGCCGGAAAAATTTTATCAGGCACCCTTCATCGTTCAAAATCTTGAACCCATATCCCCGTTGTTGCATTACGACCTGGCCATTGAAAAATTGATGTTTTGTGCTGAAAAGGGCATACCTTTGGTGCATTATCCAGCACCCCAGACCGGCAGCACAGCCCCCGCAACACTGGCTGCAACCATCGTGCAGGGCAGTGCCGAATCGCTAAGCGGGCTGGTGCTGGCGCAGCTGGTGCGCCCTGGTATTCCCTTTATCTATGGCGCATTCACTACCGTCATGGATATGCGAACAACGATTTTCTCCTACGGAGCACCTGAAATGAGTCTCATGATTGCGGCACTAGCCCAGATGGCGCAATTCTACCAGATACCTTTTTGGGGCACGGCCGGATGCAGCGATGCAAAGTTTCCTGACCCCCAGGCGGCCGCCGAGTCTGCATTTTCCTGTATTATTTCGGCACTCAGTGGTGCTAACCTGATTCATGATCCCGGCTGGATAGACCATGGATC